>NZ_DATCVJ010000678.1:0-9287 GCF_036566945.1 Chitinophaga sp.
CTGGATGATAAAGGCAATCCGCTCGATGATAATACCAAGAAAAGATACCTCGCAGAAGTACGCTGCCTGCGCGCCTATTACTATCTCGACCTGGTACGTATTTTCGGCGGCGTTCCATTGCTCACGAAAACACTCCTGGTAGAAGACCGCAATAAAATTACCCGCGCCACCGCAACAGAAACCATGCAGTTCATCACCAGTGAGCTGGAAGCTGCTGCGGCAGACGCTGCACTGCCTTCCCGCAATGATATGCCCGACGCAGAACTGGGCCGTGCTACCAAAGAAGCTGCCTGGGCATTGCTGGCAAGGGCTTATCTCTTCTTTGCAGAAGACGATAAATCATTGTACGCCAAAGCAAGGGATGCCGCTAAAAAAGTAATCGACTCCAAAGCATTTAGCCTGGAACCACAATACCAGCAATTGTTTTTGAAAGATGGATACAAAAGCAGGGAATCCGTTTTCCCGCTCATCTTTGGCGATGATCCTGCCGCATTTATTTATGGCTCTACACAGCCAGTGTATTGTTCACCACGCAGTGCCGGTGGCTGGGGCTTCGATTGTCCTACACAGTCGCTCGTGGATGCATATGAACCCGGCGATCCCCGTATCCTGTTTACCGTATTGGATCAGGGCGATGCATTTCCTACCACCGGCGGCAAAGAAATACTGGACTTCTCCAACTATCCCAATACCGGTCATCATAACCGGAAAGTATTTCTGCCGCAAAACCGCCGCGGACAAGGCTGGGGCAACGATGCCTGGACCATGTACCTGATCCGCTATGCAGATGTATTACTGATGTATGCAGAAGCTGTACTGGAAAGTGGGGGCGATAAACAAACGGTGGCCGATAACATCAACCTGGTACGTAATCGTGCAGCCACCTCTTCTCATACCGATGTGGAAGCCAGCTCCCGTGTACGCACGGTACCCGCCGTGCTGTTGCCGACGGTAACTGCAGGTGATGATCTGCGTACCGCCGTAAGACATGAACGCCGCGTGGAACTGGGCGGGGAATACAACCGCCTGTTTGACCTGTTGCGCTGGAACACTTATGTGTCTACCATGAAGACTTATTCCACCAAACCTTATTCCAATGGCAAAGGCAATAGCTTTAAAGCGCCCGCCAGTGGCAATAAATACCTGTTTCCTATCCCTCAGCTGGAAATAGACAGGAGTGGTGGGTCTATCAAGCAAAATCCCGGATACTGATTCTATGATACGGGGCCGGCTATACGTTTTTTTAGCCGGCTCCGAATATGATTACTCACTATGAAGAAACTTTGTCAACTGCTGCTGCTGTTGGGGCTCTTTGCCTGCACCGGAAAGAGAACGACTACCCGCATTTTATGCTTCGCTACCCATCACGAAAGTGGCTGGGTAAAACAATTGCAGGCCACTGCCGCTAAAGAAGGCTGGCAGCTGGTACTCACCGCTGATACTCATTTATTCCAGGAAGATTCGCTGCGCGAATTCAGCGCCGTTTGTTTACCGTTTTCGCTGACAGACAGCCTGAATTTCCGTGCCGTGCCTGCACTGAAACGATATGCAGAAGCCGGCGGCGGTGGCATACTGGCCATCAGGGATACTGCGTATCAACGTAAAGACTGGCCATGGCTGCATGAATGGGCTGAACTACCCGTGAGCAAAGAGCTGGCGCAGGACGGCGGCCGCCTGTACATTGTTTCGCCAACAGCAGATGTGGCAGGTATGACTACGGCATTGCATTATCTCATTGGCAGCAACGCGTTACCCAACTACAACAGCTCACTCACCCTGCTGCCACCGGATACTAACCGTTACACCTATACGGTGTTGGATCATGGCCTGGATGAGCCCATGGAAATGTGTATCCTGCCGGAAGGAAATGTGCTGTTCATAGAACGAAAAGGCGCCGTGAAACTATACGATGCCAGGCAACATCAGACAAAAACCATTGGGCATTTTGATGTGTTCAGCGGTATAGAAGATGGACTGCTGGGCGCCGCACTGGACCCCAATTTCGCCAGCAACCACCACGTATATTTTTACTACGCACCTGCTGGTGAAAAGTGGTACAACAAGCTGGTGAGAATGGAGCTGCATGGCGACACACTGAATAAAGCATCAGAAAAAGTAGTGATGGAAGTACCCACGCAGCGCCGCTACTGCTGCCACTCCGCCGGATACCTGTCGTTTGGCCCCGGTGGCCTGTTGTACCTCTCCATCGGTGATAATACCAATGCCGAAGAAACGGAGGGATATACACCTGTAGATGAAAGAGCAGGCAGACAATTATCTGATGATCAGGGCAGCGCCGCCAACAGCAAAGACCTGAGAGGAAAAATACTCCGCATCAAACCAGAAGCGGATGGCAGTTACTCCATCCCTGATGGCAACCTGTTTCCGAAAGACGGCTCCCTGGGCCGCCCGGAAATATATGTCATGGGATGCCGCAACCCTTACCGCTTTCATGTAGACATGAAAAATGCATTCGTATACTGGGGAGATATAGGACCGGATACCAAAGTGCCTTCCCCGGAAGGTAGTACGGTGAGCTTCGATGAAATAAACCAGGCACGGAAACCAGGCTTTTTTGGATGGCCATATTTTAACGGCAACAACCAGGCATATCCACTATGGGATTATGCTGCTAAAAAGGAACGGGCAACGAAAGATCCGTTGCATCCGATTAATAGTTCCCCCAATAATACCGGTGTACGTGAGCTGCCACCGGCACAACCAGCCTTGATCTGGTACGGCGATGCGGCTTCGGCCACCTTTCCCTTGCTGGGTAAAGGCGGTGAATCTGCGATGGCAGGGCCGGTGTTTTACAGTGATCGCTACAAAGATGCACCCTTTAAATTATCGGATTATTACAACGGCAAACTCTTTATCTACGATTGGGTACGGCATTGGATCATGGCCGTGACCATGGATAGCGCCGGCAATTACCTGCGCATGGAACCTTTCCTGGAACATATTCCTTTTGCGGCGCCGGTAGATATGCAGATCGCCCCCGATGGCAGCATTTATATGCTGGAATATGGCACCAACTGGTTCGCCAAAAATTCCGATGCCAAACTGGTACAGATTACTTATGCAGAAGGGAACCGCAAACCCGTTGCTGCCCTGAAAAGCAGTCAGCTTTACGGCGGGGCGCCTTTGACGGTAAAATTATCAGCCGCCGGCTCTATGGACTATGATAAAGGTGATCAGCTCAGCTATGCCTGGACCATCGGCGATGAAAAGCAGCAGGGAATGGAAATTACCCACTCCTTTTCACAACCCGGCATTTATAAGGTAGCACTAACGGTAACGGATAATCGTGGCGCAGCTGGTATTACAACTGTTGATGTCAAAGTAGGGAACACACCGCCCACGGTACAGATCAATACCGCCGCCAACCGCAGCTTTTACTGGGACAATGCCCTGCTGGATTACCAGGTAACGGTGAAGGACCCGGAAGATGGAGTGATAGACAGCAGCAAAGTACAGGTAACATTTGACTACCTGCCGGTAGGAAAAGACCTGGCCCTGGTGTTGGGCAAGGGCAGCGCAGCGCCACACCTGGATCATCCAAAAGGAAACGAATTATTCTGGTCGCTGGATTGCAAAGCCTGTCACGCCGAAAAAACCGCTTCCGTAGGGCCCAGCTTAGTGGACGTGGCGCATCGCTACCCCGCCAATGAAGCCAATATCAGCAAACTCGCCGCTAAAATAATTGCAGGCGGCAGTGGCAACTGGGGCAATCGCACCATGTCGTCGCACCCGGATATGCCCAAAGAAGATGCGAGAGAAATTGCACAGTATATTCTTTCACTGGCCAATACCAGCAATTCATTGCCCCTGCAGGGAATGCAGCCGCTGAGTAAACATGCCGGCAAAGGTCATGAAGGCGCTTACCTGCTCATGGCTACCTACACTGATAAAGGCGCGAATCATATTGAACCCATTACAGGCAGGGACTATATCCTGCTGCGGGACCCCATGATACAGATAGAAGACTTTGATGAAGGAAATGTGTTCATCAGCACCGTTACCACACTGGCGTTAAGTTATGGTTTCGTAGCACACAATAACTACATCCGGTTTAATCAGTTATACCTCGACGAGGTCACCAACGTGCGCTTTAATGTGCAGGAGCAGGGGATAGGCGGTAGCATAGCAATGCATCTCGACAAACCCGATGGCACACTGGTGGGCAAAGTAATGGTAGCAGCAGGTAAAGCCCCAGACGCAAAGAGTGGCTGGAAAGTGGTCACAACGCCGCTGCTGCCGGTAAAAGGAGCACACGACCTATACCTCGTATTTAAAAGCGCGGATGGAAAACCAGGCCATCTGTTTAATATCGACTGGTTGAATTTCACAAACCGAAATTAATGTATGCCAATATCAGTTCGTTTTCGCCTGTCGGTATTGATGCTCCTGCAGTACTTTACCTGGGGTGCATGGTATGTGACCATGGGCACTTACCTGATTACCACGTTGAAAGCTGATGCAGTACAGGTAGGAGCGGCTTATGCCAACCTCTCTATTGCCGCTATCATCTCGCCCTTTTTTGTAGGGTTGGTGGCCGATCGCTTTTTTGCAGCGCAACATGTACTGGCAGTATTACACCTAACGGGGGCGGCTATACTTTTTTGGATCAGCGGCGTGCCGGACTTCGGGCATTTCTGGTGGGGCATCCTGTTGTATACCTTGTTGTACATGCCAACTATGTCGCTCGCGAATTCCATTTCTTTCCGGCAAATGACAGATGCCGGGAGCCAGTTTCCCGCCGTGCGTGTATTCGGCACCGTAGGATGGATTGGCGCCGGGTTGCTCATCGGTTCCCTGGGACTGGAAGCTACGGTCATGCCTTTTCGCATAGCCGCTGCCAGCTCCTTGCTGCTGGGCGTTTACAGCTGCTTTCTGCCACCCACACCGCCGGTACGCAAGCCGGTGAAGCTGTCGGATATACTGGGATTGGATGCATTGGTGTTATTCAAAGAACGCAGCTATGCGGTGTTCTTTATTACCGCCATCGCCATTTGTATTCCGCTGGCATTTTATTACAGTCTCACTAATCCGTTTTTAAATAATACCGGCATGGTAAATGCCGCCGGCAAAATGACGTTAGGACAGGCATCTGAATTCGGTTTTCTGTTGCTGATGCCGTTTTTATTTAGCCGCTTAGGCGTAAAAAAAATGCTGTTGCTGGGTATGTGTTGCTGGGTGCTGCGTTATATCTTCTTTGCCTTCGGCGATAATCAGTCGCAGGTATGGATGCTGTACGCAGGCATTCTCTTACACGGCGTATGCTACGATTTCTTTTTTGTTACAGGACAGATCTATACCGATCAGAAAGCTGGTGCTGCCGTGAAGAATGCGGCACAGGGACTCATCACTTTTGCTACCTATGGCGTGGGTATGCTCATAGGTTCTTACGTATCCGGCTTTGTGGCATCACGCAATGGCATCACTGTAGGCACTACGGTGCAGTATAACTGGCAGCATATCTGGCTGGCGCCGGCAGCTATTACCGCCGTGGTATTGTTGTTTTTCATTTTTTTATTCAGGGATCATCGTCGTAAATCTTAAAACATTTTTTATGGGAAGAAAAATTGCCATGCTGGGCGCTGGTTTTATAGGCAGGTTTTATGCCGATTCCATACAGGGACAAAGAAGTAAAGATAAAATTATCAGTATCTATTCCCGCAAAGCGGAAAGTGTAGAAAAGTTTGCTGCCGACTACCAGGTGGTACATACTACTACCGTAATGGAAGAGGCGATCAAACATCCCGACGTGGATGTGGTATGTATTGCTTTACCCAATAATCTGCATGAAGCAGCCGTGAATTTATGCTGTAAATATAAAAAGGCAGTGATCTGTACCAAGCCACTGGGGCGCAATGCAGCGGAAGCCAAGCGGATGCTGCTGGCGGTGGAAGCTGCCGGTATTTTTCATGCTTATATGGAAGACCTGGTATATACGCCTAAGTTTTCCAAAGCACTGGAAAGCGTACAGGCGGGAGCGTTAGGCCGCATTTTGTGGGCGAAGTCGCGGGAAACCCATCCTGGTCCGCATAGCGATTGGTTCTGGGATAAAGAGCAGGCCGGCGGTGGTTGTATGCTGGACCTGGGTTGTCACTGCGTGGAAATTGCCCGCAGTTTCATCGGGAAAGATATTAAGCCGGTAGAAGTGATGTGCTGGGCAGATACACAGGTGAAACCTATTGATGCAGAAGACCATGCCATTGCATTGGTGAAGTATGAAAATGGCGCCATCGGGCAGTTTGAGGTGAGTTGGACTTTCCGCGGGGGCCTCGACTTGCGCGATGAAGTGATGGGCACCGAAGGAACGATTTGGCTCAACAGCTTTCTGCGTACGGGTTTCGACATGTTCACCACCGGCAAAGGAGCCGATTATGTCGCGGAAAAAGCAGAAAGCAACAGCGGCTGGTTGTTTCCTGTAGGTGACGAATTAAACGAGTTAGGCTACAATCATATGTTTGCCGATATGTTCAACGCCATCGAAGAAAATCGTGCACCCCGCGAAACATTCTATGATGGCTACGTGGTAAATGCTATCCTGGATGCGGCATACCGCAGCGCCGACAGCAAACAATGGGAGCCGGTACAGCTGGACATCTGGCGCGGGCAAACCGGTTTAACGAAACCCGTTACGCTGGTTCCTTATGATGAACAACATTACCTGATCAAAGAAGAACTGACGCATTTCGGCAGCACAAAACTGATCCTGAAAGAAAAACACAGCGGTAAGATCATTGAAATAGTGAAGTAAAAATAAGCGTACATGAATACAACCTCTTATAACCGCCGCCGCTTTATCCGCGATGCGGCTATTACAGGCATCGGACTTGGACTGCTGGGGCCTGCGGAAAAACTGTTGGCTGCTAACCCTGCTGCAGACGGGCGCCGTGTGGGCATCATCGGATTGGATACCTCGCACAGCGTGGAATTCACCAAAATGTTAAATGCCGCTACCCCCGATCCGGCATTCCTGGGCTACCATGTTACGGTAGCCTATGCGCAGGGCAGCAAGGATATTGCTTCCAGCCTGGAAATGGTACCGGGTAATTTAAAACAGGTAAAAGAACTGGGTGTGGAAGTAGTAGATAGTATCAGCGCATTATTAAAAAAATGTGATGTAGTACTACTCGAATCCAATGATGGGAGAGTGCACCTGGAGCAGGTATTGCCGGTATTCAAAGCAGGTAAACGCGTGTTTATAGATAAGCCCATTGCCGCCTCCCTGTCGGATACCAAAGCTATCTTTAACGCTGCTGCACAATATAAAGTGCCGGTGTTCTCTTCTTCCGCCTTACGTTTTATAGATAGTATCCAACAGGTGAAAGGCGGTAGTATCGGCAAGGTAACCGGGGCAGATATTTACACGCCTTCTCCCACAGAGAAAACACATCCGGATCTTTTCTGGTATGGTATTCACGGTGTGGAAATGCTGTATGCCCTGATGGGAACCGGTTGTCGCCGGCTTACCCGCACCACGGAAACCGACATGGATCAAATCACCGCCGTATGGGATGATGGCCGTATTGGTACTTTAAGAGGTGTAAAGAAAGGCCCCTACGGCTTTGGGGGCCATGCATTCGGTGAAAAGTCAATTGCTGCTATCGGTGACTTTAATTCCTATCAGCCGCTCATGCTGCAAATCACGTCTTTCTTCCAGAGTGGCGTGCCACCCGTGATGCCAGAAGAAACGCTGGAGATGATGGCTTTTATGGAAGCTGCCGACGACAGCCGGCGTAAGAATGGAGCTACGGTATCGTTACCGGTGTAAAAGTAACGAGTGATAGTCAGGCCAGGAACCGGATGATTTCTTTTGCAATTGCTTCAGGTGCTTCTTTATTTTCCGGCGAAAGATGGCTCAGGCCTGCAATTATCTGGCATTGGGCATCCCGGATAGTATTAGCCAATAGTTGGTTGGTGGTTGGTACAAATCCGGGGCTCTTTTCGCCGGCTAGTAATAATACCGGGCAGTTGATCTCCTGGTAACGGGCATAGGTACCGTGGAGTTTTTGCGTTTCTTTATGCTCATTCAGGTTAGTTACCAGCAGGGCTGCTATTTCCTGCCAATGCGTGCCCCTTATCATCATGCGGAGAATGAAGCCGGCCAACCATTTGGGCATTTTGCTCAGCGGCGTATGGCCCGCGCCCTGCACGAAGCTGGTAAATGCTCGCCTGGGTTGCCCGTCTTTCAGTGCCTGTTCATAAACGTTGATCCACTCCCAGGAAGGAGTATCCAAAATGGAAACACCTGGCTCATATAGCACAATGCCTTTGAAGGAGTGATACCTGCTGGCCGTTTCCAATGTTACCAGTCCTCCAAAACTATGACCAAATATATAATCTGCGCCGGTGGCCTCCTGCAGGGCTTTTACGTCTTCACATTCTTTGTTCATGCCATAAGCACTGCCTTGTGGCCCGCTGATACCACGGCCGCGACGCTCTATGATGTATACGGTGAAAGAATCCGATAACATAGAGGCCAGCCGGGTATAGTTTTCCGATGTGCTGAGCGCACCCGGTACAATGATTAAACCAGGACCGGCGCCGCGTTGCTGATAACCAATAGGAGTGCCGTCTGCCGAGGGAATGCTGGAATAGGTAAATAGGTTCGTTATCATCATGATTGTTTTATTATTGAATTATTTTTCAATGATAAAACAAAAGTGATTTTATTTTTCGAATAAAAAAAATTATTATTGAAAAATATTTCAATAATAAAAGATGCCAAAGCAAAAGGAGCAATTTGAGGAAATGAGACAGCTGACCATTACCCGGTTAAAAAAATCGGGACTGGAGCTTTTTGCCAGGAAAGGGCTGGCAGCGACCAATATCAAAGAGATTGCCGCGCATACGGGTATCAGCCTTGGATTAATGTATCATTACTTTTCTTCCAAAGAAGAGCTGTACCTGCTGCTGGCGAATGAGGCCATGGATAAATCCCAGGCGTTATTTGATCAGCTCCAGGCACAGCAGATGACGGTAAAAGAAAAAATCACACAGTTTCTGGCGGCATTCATGGAGGGCGTACATAAAGAAGCCGGGATTTATTACTTCATCCTGATATCACAGTTATTTGAAACCGGCAATAAAACGGAAGACCGGAAACTGATGAGCCGCAAGCTGCAATCCATCCGGAACCTGGCAGCCGTGGTCAATGAAGGACAGGCAACAGGGGAATGTGTTTCGGGAGATCCGTTCGGGCTGGCAGTCACCTTTATCTCTGCCACACAGGGATTGGCGGGCTTTAAACTGATGTTTAAAGATAAATTTAAGAT
>NZ_DATCVJ010000679.1:0-2080 GCF_036566945.1 Chitinophaga sp.
CCTGCCATGAAAAGCGTTACCTGGTTCAGTCACCTGATCAATATTACAGTACGGAATAAAATGCGCCGCATGATACCCGTTGTAGTAAGCATCATGGGGATATTGCTAATCCTCCGGGGCCTTAACCTGGGTATCCCTTACATCAGTCCTACGCTGGTACCACATAGTGAACATGTAGTTGAAAATTGTTGTCATAAATCATAAGATATCATGAGCCTCATCAGTAAATATAAAATAGCCGCCCCGCGGTATACCAGCTACCCTACCGTACCATACTGGGAAGAAAACAGCTTTCATCCTGACCGCTGGAAAGCACTCCTTAAAAAATCATTTCAGGAGTCGAATGGCAAGGATGGCATTAGTATCTATATTCACCTCCCGTTCTGCGAAAGCATGTGTACCTACTGTGGTTGTAATAAATATATCACCGTTAATCATGGCGTAGAGGCGCCTTATATAGCGGCATTGCTAAAGGAGTGGCAACTGTATGTAAATACGTTTGGGAGCAAGCCCCATATCCGTGAAATACATCTGGGCGGAGGTACGCCTACCTTCTTCAGTGCAGAAAATTTAACCAGGTTGCTGAAAGGTATTTATAGTCTTGCCACACTATTGCCGGATGCATGTCTGAGCTTTGAAGGACATCCGGGAAATACTACACCGGAACATCTGCAAACATTATACAACCTGGGCTTCCGCAGGATCAGTCTGGGGATACAGGATTTCGACAGACGGGTACAGGAAATCATTAACCGCCTGCAACCTTTTGAGATGGTGGCATCTGTAGTAGAGAACGCCAGGAAAATTGGTTTTACTTCCATCAACTTTGACCTGATCTATGGACTGCCATTGCAAACAACCAACAGCATGCAAAACACCATCGACAAGGTGGTGAGATTACACCCGGATCGCATTTCTTTTTACAGTTATGCACATGTTCCCTGGATCAAAGGCACCGGTCAACGCAGATACACGGAAGCAGATTTGCCGGGAGATGAAGAGAAACGACAGCTGTATGAACTGGGTAAGTTGCTTTTTGACAGCAATGGATATACGGAAATAGGAATGGACCATTTTGCATTGCCGGGAGAAGCCTTGCATACAGCTTTTAAACAGGGGAGGTTACACCGCAACTTCATGGGGTATACGGTGTCTCACACCTCGCTGCTGGTAGGTTTGGGCGCATCTTCCATTGGTGATAACTGGTACGCTTATGTACAAAACGAAAAACAAATAGACACCTGGCAGGAGCTGGTAAACAAAGGAGAATTTCCGGTGGTACGCGGACATCTGCTCAATGAGGAAGACCTGCTGTTGAGGAAACATATTCAAGACCTGATGTGTCATTTTGAAACTACCTGGCGCCAGGCAGATACAACATGCGATGCGGTGATAGAAGGGTTGCAAAGACTACAGGAGCTGGAGAAGGATGAACTGGTAGAGGTGTTCCCTCAAAAGGTGGTGGTGACAGCGAAAGGCAAGCCTTTTATACGCAACATCTGCATGGCTTTTGATGCACGACTGTGGCGACAAGTACCACATTCACAATTGTTTAGCAAATCCATCTAAAGCATCACGTTTATGTTTTTTATGATTCACCGGAGAAGTAAATATCCGTGCTAAAGATTCGTTTAAATTTCTACCCTTCCGGTGAATCATAAAAAACATAAAAAAACATGGGTTCAAAAGGATAAAAAATTGCAGTCCGAGGGCAAAATTCCCAAAAAACATAAAAATTGAGGGGCCGTCCGTTTTTACCGGGCCACCATGAAAAAGGTAAAAAAGCAATTGAGCAGGAGGGATGTTTTTTAGTAAGATAAAATAGTGATCGGCTGTAACGCTTTATTCGTGCGGGTTTCAGAGGCAATAAAAAAAGTCTGACCGTTTTAACAATCAGACTTTCTTGTTATGTGAATGGGTTAGTAAGTACAGGGAAACAAAATTCCCTACACAATATTAAAAAGAATTTCATCACAAAAGAAAAATTTTACAAAAAAATTTATTCACACCACTAAAATAATTGTGGATAACAGCAGATGGAAACTTTTCCAACATCCTCATCATCTCCCCATATTTTGAT
>NZ_DATCVJ010000680.1:0-11976 GCF_036566945.1 Chitinophaga sp.
AGAAGGCCCGGCGATTGAATATACATTTGACGGTATTAGGCCCGGATAGCCTGATCAATAACGAAAAATATAACAGGTTCCTTTCCTTATACGAGCATCATAGTGTTAACAGTCTTGAGTTTGAGGTGAGTTGCTTCGCCAGGTACTTTGCTATTGAAGCAGCGCATCAAAATGATGAATCTTTTATTCTCTCTGATTCTGACATTTACCTGGTAAATAATTTGCAACATTTACGGGAAGATGAATCACTAAAGGATGTTTTTGTGGGTAGTGAAGGATGCTACGGTGGTGGCAGCGAACATCAGATTTCTCCGCATTTTTCTTTTTGGAATAAATCTCTCCTCAATAATTTCACAGATTATTTGCTGGAGGTCTACGAAAAAAATAGAAAAGATCCATTCCTGGGTAAGTACTACGAGGTGCAGCAGCAAAGGTTGGGGAGAACAGCCATCTCAGATATGACATTACTCTACATGTGGGTAAAAGACCGTGGAATTCCTTACCTGAATTCCAATTTTATTGGCAGTACGTTGGGAATCGATCACAATATTTCCTCGCTTTACACGAAAGACGGGATGTACAAAAGTTTCTGCAACCGAAAAGCATTAAAATTAAAGGGGGATGAGGTGTTTTGTGAGGGAGCAGATGGTAGAGTGCAACGTATGGTGATATTGCATTTCCAGGGGGAGTACAAGTCTGTTCTTAAGTATTTCTACCAGGGTAGGATGATCAGGTTTAACTGGTTTGCCATTTCCCGGACCTTTAAAAGGAAATTTCGCAGTTGGATAGGTAGATGAGCCCGCTACTACGAAGGGTTTGACTGTATTTTCCCTTTTCGATCATTTGTTTTCCCGATTTGAAAAGTGGAATATGAAATATAGGTGTTTCTTTGTAACACGATAGGCAAATATCCATTTGCATTTCCTATAAGCTTCCTTATCAGATTTGACCATGGGAGAAGCTTGGCTGGCAAAAAGTAAAGCCATAAATAATACTTGCATGAATATCAAACACCATTGAAGTTAAGTGCATCTTGCCAGAAAAGTTTCTACCAGATTTTTATAAAGTCGTTCGCTTCTGCGGGCGACTTTTTTTTGAAGGGGTGTTAAAGTGCAGGCTGCGGCCATTTCCGGGATATTGTTGTAGGAAGAAGTGCCTGGAGGCGGTGATGAAAAAAGTACCAATTCCGAAGTTAAGAGCAAAAGAAAACCCCGCCCAAAAGAGCAGGGTCTGTCCTATTTATCCCTATACCTATGAAATACTTGTTTGTGTTATTCAGTAATGGTACCTGCTTCGTTCAACAACACTGCTTTGTCTGTACCGTTATCCTGAATATTGATTTTGTAGTATGAAGCAACATCTGATCTCTCAATTTTCCAGCCATCTTTTATGGTTGCTGCCGGATATTTTGTTTTCAGCGTACCAGACACTGATTCCGGAAGAGTTTGAGCATCATAAGCGCTTCTTGTGGCAATCCATTTGCCATCCGCATCATACTCTGCAATTGTGTTTATGTTTTCTTTTTGGAAACTCGCTGTCCAATGTCCTGCACTTGTCTTTGTCCACTTAGCCGCTGATGTTCCCGCAAAATTTTGATCAAAAGAACTTTTAACTGCTTCAGGTGCTTGCACCGTTTTAGCAACTACTTTTGTTTTCTTAACTGATTTTTTTTGCTGTGCAAAAGTTATGCCGGAAGTGAATAGAACCGCGCAAAATATTAACGTCAACTTTTTCATATTCGATATGGTTTTTTCCGTTGGGTTAAAATTAAATACTAGGTTTTTCTAATTCTTCCTGGCAAAGAAGCTAAAACAATGCCAAAAACGTAATTTATTTGCTCTTTATTGCAAAGTACAAAAAAAACAATAAAAAATATTCAAAAAGCTTCGTTTTTAGTAAAGTTGACTCTTTAGGAGCCAGTGTATTTTCTTAACTTCGCACAATTTTAATCAATTATTGTCTAAATAACATCAAAGGGCGGGGAATTGTTTTATGTCCAGCAAATATCAGGAATATAACCAGCTGAATTTACCTCAGATCGAAAAAGATATACTGCAACAGTGGGAGCAGCACCAGGCTTTTGAAAAAAGCGTGGAAGTGCGCGACGGCGCCACTCCTTTTGTTTTTTATGAAGGCCCCCCAAGCGCCAACGGTTTGCCGGGCATTCACCATGTTATTTCACGTACTTTAAAAGATCTGGTTTGCCGTTATAAAACAATGAAGGGCTTCCAGGTAAAACGCAAAGGCGGATGGGATACACATGGCCTGCCAGTGGAACTGGGTGTGGAAAAGACACTAGGGATTACTAAAAAAGATATTGGTACCAAGATTTCTGTTGCAGACTACAATGAAACCTGTCGCAGAGAAGTATTGAAGTATAAAGATAAATGGGATGACCTGACCCGTAAAATGGGCTACTGGGTAGATCTGAAAGACCCGTATATCACATTTGAAAATAAATATATAGAAACCTTATGGTGGGCGTTACAAACCCTCTATAAAAAAGGGCTGTTGTATAAAAGTGTGAGTATCCAACCTTACTCTCCCGCTGCAGGTACAGGCCTTAGTTCTGCTGAATTGAATCAGCCGGGTACTTATAAGAACGTGAAGGACACTACCATAGTGGCCATGTTTAAAGCCTTGCAGGCCAGCAATTCGCAATTCCTTTTTGATGCCGCCGGAACAAGTGAGGTATTTTTCCTCGCCTGGACTACCACCCCATGGACCCTGCCATCAAATCTGGGTTTGACAGTAGGCGCTAATATAGAATATGTACTAGTAAATACTTTTAATCAATACACGCACCTGCCGGTGAATGTGATTATGGCGAAAGTATTACTGGGTAAATATTTCAAGGCCGAAGGAGAGAATGCTGATTTTGATGCATATAAAGAAGGAGATAAAATAATCCCCTGGAAGATACTGAGCAGCTTTAAGGGCAGCCAGCTGGAGAATATCCGCTATGAGCAATTGCTGCCTTTCGCCCAGCCTGAAGAAGGTGATCCTTTCCGTGTAATTCTGGGTGATTTCGTTACTACAGAAGATGGTACCGGTATCGTACATACCGCCCCTGCTTTTGGTGCAGACGATAACAGGGTAGGGAAAAAGAATGGCATCGGTATTTTGACACTGGTAGATAGAGAAGGGAAATTTACGGACAATGTGGGCGAGTTCTCCGGCAGGTTTGTAAAGAACTATAAGGATGATCCTGATTATAAGGATGTAGATGTTGACATTGCCGTAAAACTAAAGAAAGAAAACCGGGCATTTAAAGTAGAAAAGTACGAACATACTTATCCTCACTGCTGGCGTACAGATAAGCCAGTGTTATATTATCCGCTGGATGCATGGTTTATTAAAACTACTGCCATGAAGGATAGGATGGTAGAATTAAATAAAACCATTAACTGGAAACCTGCCTTTACCGGAACCGGCCGTTTTGGTAATTGGTTGGAGAATATGGTGGATTGGAACCTGAGCCGTAGCCGTTATTGGGGTACTCCGTTGCCGATCTGGCGCACAGAAGATGGTAGCGAAGAGAAATGTATTGGTGGAATTGAGGAACTGAACGCGGAGATCCGCAAAGCAAGTGAAGTGTTAGGGGGAGATGTGAATAAATCGTATCTGCATGAGGGGATCCTGGATTTACATAAGCCTTATGTTGATGATATCATATTAGTAAGTGATTCCGGACTACCAATGCGTCGTGAGCCTGATTTGGTAGATGTTTGGTTTGACAGTGGTGCTATGCCTTATGCGCAATGGCATTATCCGTTTGAAAATAAAGAACTGATAGATAAAGGAGAGTCGTTTCCGGCCGACTTTATCGCAGAGGGTGTGGATCAGACCCGCGGATGGTTTTATACGTTACATGTTCTGGGTGTAATGCTTTTTGATAAAGTAGCATATAAAACTGTGGTATCCAATGGTTTAGTATTGGATAGTAATGGGAATAAAATGAGTAAGCGCCTCGGAAATGTGGTGAATCCATTTGAAACCATTGAAAAGTATGGTGCAGATGCTACCCGTTGGTATCTGATCACCAACGCTTCTCCCTGGGACAGTCTGAAATTTGATGTAAAAGGTATAGGCGAAGCACAGCGCAAGCTGTTTGGTACGCTATACAATACATATAACTTCTTTGCTATGTATTCTAACCTTGATAATTTTACTTTCAAGGAAGCATACATTCCATTAGAAGAACGTCCGGAAATTGACCGTTGGATCATTTCTGTATTAAATACGCTGGTGAAAGATGTTACCAGCAGTTTTGATGATTATGAGCCCACACAGGCGGGCAGAGCCGTTGAGCGCTTTGTAGATGAGCAGTTGAGTAACTGGTATGTACGTTTGTGCCGTCGCCGGTTCTGGAAAGGGGAATATGAACACGATAAAATCAGTGCGTACCAGACATTGTATGAATGTTTGGAAAAAATTACACAATTGATGGCCCCGGTTTCCCCATTTTTCACAGATTGGTTATTTAACAACCTGAACAGTGTAAGTGGTCGCAGCAAGGCTGCTTCTATCCACCACACTGATTTTCCGGTAGTTAATGAAGGCGCAATAGATGCTGATCTGGAAGAAAGAATGCAATTGGCCCAGGATATTTCCTCACTGGTATTATCCTTGCGTAAGAAGGTGAATATCAAAGTTCGTCAGCCGTTGCAGAAAATTTTGATTCCGGTTACAAATGTCCGGATGCAGGAACAAATAGAAAAGGTAGCCGACCTGATAAAAAGTGAGGTGAATGTCAAAGGGATTGATTATCTTACGGAAACGGAAGGTTTTATCAAGAAAAAGATTAAGCCGAACTTTAAGTCGCTTGGTGGTAAAATGGGTGCAAAGATGAAATCTGTGGCTGCCGTTATCGGCGGGTTTACAGATGCAGATATTGCCACGATAGAGCGCGACGGCCATTTCAACCTGGTTGTGGAAGGAGAGCAAGTGCAAATCCAACTCTCTGATGTTGAGATCATTTCCGAAGATATTCCGGGATGGACAGTAGCTAATAAAGGCGCTTTAACTGTAGCGCTCGACATTACTATTACTCCCCAGCTACAGGACGAGGGAAATGCCAGGGAACTGGTTAACCGGATACAGAAAATCCGCAAGGACAGTGATTTTGCTTTAACAGACAGAATCAGTGTAACGGTTGAAAGTGTGGAGGCGCTCAAGTCGGCCATTTTGAACTATAATGACTATATTTGCACGGAAATTTTGGCAGATAGCCTGGAATTAGTGGATCGATTACATGATGGTACAGAAATAGAGGTGAATGACCTTAAATTTAATGTATTAGTTAACAAAAAAAGCTAATCCCCCATGGCAACAAAAAAGAAGGTTGCTAGTAAAACGACCCAAAAGGTAGCTCCGGTAAAAAAAGCGGCGGCAAAGGCACCAGCAGCAAAGAAAACTGCTAAACCTGCCCCTGCGAAAAAAGCCGCACCCGCACCTAAAAAAGCTGCTGCTAAAAAAGCTGCCCCTGCAAAGGTAGCTCCCAAAGCAGCGGCGAAACCAGCAGCCGGAAAAGCCGTGGTAGCCAAAAGTACCGCTAAAAAAGCCGCCCCCGTGGCGCCCAAAGCAGCAGTAAAGAAGGCTTCAGCCATACAAAACACTAAATTAACATCCGTCAAGAACGTTGCTGTACCTGCAAAATCGACCGTTAAAAAAGAGCCTGCTGTAAAGCAGCAAGTGGTTACGAAAAGTGTTTCCGCTGAAAAAGAGAAACCATTTATTTCTAAGTCAGAAGAAAAAGAACTTAAAACGATGGCAGTAAAGAAAGCAGATACTAAGGTAGAAGTTGCTAAGGAAAAAGAATCCTCAAAAAAAGCAGCTGAAAAGCCAGTTGTTAAGGCTGAAAAATCAGTAAAGACGGAAAGATCCGAGAAACCCGAAAAAACTGAAAAAACCGAGAAAAAAGGTGGAAAAGCTACTTTGGTAACTTATCAACCTGAATTTACCAAGTCAGTGTTGGATCAGCCAGCACCACCTACCGGTCCTGTATACAGATACAGTGATTCTGACCTCCAGGAGTTTAGAGAATTGATCCAAAAAAAGCTGGAATCAGCTAAAAAGGAACTCATCTACCTGCAAGGCTTGATCACCCGTAAAGATGAAGCTGGCACTGACGATACAGAGAACAAATACATGAGCATGGAAGATGGCAGTGGCTCCCAGGAAAGAGAGCAACTTAACCAGATGGCCAGCCGTCAGATTCAGTTCATTGATCACCTGGAAAAAGCAATGATGCGCATTGAAAACAAAACCTATGGTATTTGCCGCGTAACCGGTAAACTCATAGACAAAGCACGTCTCAGAGCTGTTCCACACGCTACATTGAGCATTGAAGCCAAACTGGCTAAAAGTAAATAGCCTAACCCACCGGGTAAAGGCATGAAAAAAGGCGCAGCGGATTATTCCACTGCGCCTTTTTATTTCTTCACTGCGATACTTTATCAGCAGGATGCTATCTTTTATGGTAATTATCAGCAGGCAGCTACCGTCTTCTTACTTCGTAATTGCCGCATCGCCAGGTAAATTAACCCCGCTCCTGCCAACCCCACCAAACTACCCACTCCGATATTGCGCGCCTGCCGTTTACTGATAGCAGGTAACTTAATACCAAATTTTGCCGGACTCGCCTGAGCAATGTCCAATAGTGGAGCGAGTGACAACCCACGAATGATTTTATCGGCAACCTTTTCTACAATTTCGCCACGATACTGTGGACAAAAAGCAACGCCTATGCCCGCTTTCGCCAGTAAACGGCTGTCTTCTTTCCCATCTCCTACGTAAATGATATTCTGTGTATTAATATGATACTGCTGCGCTATGTAAGGAAACATATTGCTCTTGCAATACTCGTCGTCTTTCATAAAATAATCAGCTGTGGAAAATTCGCCGGTAGCCACGCTGTTGACCAGATGTAACTTATTGGCAAATACGAAATCCATCCCCAGCTTGTTTTTTATATGACGGGCCACCGTTCCGAATCCATCTGTAATGAGGCCACAGGCATAGCCTCTTTTCTTTAGTTCCTGCACTATTTCCCGGATGCCAGGCACCAACGGAATTGCATCGGCTACCTCCAGCATTTCTGCAATATTGTGTCCTTCAAAGAGTGTTGCACTCAATTTCATACGGGTCACCGCGTCGTGCCGGCCAGCCAGAATATCCTGCCAGGCTTCTTCCTGATCAAACGCAATGGCTGCGCAATCCAGGTAGCTCTCTGTAAATACAGCATGGTCCAGGTTGAAGATGACCATCTTCTGTAATTTATCAATAGATTCCAGAATGGAATATTCCATTTGCTCCCGTATCAGGTTTATATTACCCAGTGTTTCCAGGTTTTCCTGCGGTATATTTTCTGCTTTGCGGAGAATAGTACGGGATACCTCTCTCGACATTTTGCTCAGCTGCTCCCAGGTTTGCATGGCATTTTCAATCTTCCCGATATTCGCCTCTGTAATGCGGGCACCCAGGTGGTGCATATCTATCAGCAGACCAATATCCACTCCATAATCATTCTCAAAATGCACACGCGACAAAAAGGATTTCCGTGCTGCAATCATACCGCTAAGCGGTTGCTGAAAATGCGCCAGCTCCGGATATAAGATACTAAGCAGTGGCTTGGCCACCAATTGGGTGACCCTGCCTGCCTGCCGTTCAAAGTAGGATTTGACGAAGTCGGCTTCATCTTTTTCAATAGGACCAGTTAATAGGTCTATAATATTGTCGGGGTAAGTAAGGATGTCGCCGTCAACGTAGGCGATAATATCGTGTTTAGCTGCCATCATACCCTCCCGCATGGAAATTCCCTTCCCGCGCTGGCTGCTGGTGATAACTCTCACGTGTTCTTTCATAGCCTCTTCTACAGTGTTGTCTGTAGAATTATCATCTACTACAATGATCTCAATTTTACGGGATGTTTTTTTTACGGTTTTAATAACCTGGCGTATGGTAGCACCTTCGTTTAATACAGGAATTACGATAGATATCATAGGAGTTCGCTATGTTAAAAGGTTAAAAAATAGTGCTGCAAAGAGCTGGTGTTGGCATTATCAGGGCGCAACAATAACAAAAACCGTACCCATTACCATTGTTCTTTATGAAGACAATGTAAAGGAAACGCAGATGGGGATTGATTAAACGCATCACGTCCCGCATTTTTTGCGGGACGTGATGCGTTTGCGTATATGCTTTAACGTTAGGAATCCTTTATTTAAATTCCTGCATTTCTACCAATTTATGATAGATGCCGTGTTGTTGTAACAGTTGCTCATGTGTACCACGTTCTTTGATCTCTCCCTGGTCCATTACAATAATTTCATTGGCATGTTGTATAGTACTCAAACGATGCGCGATCACAATCGTGGTGCGGTTTTGCATTAATTTATCCAGTGCAGCCTGTACCAGTTTTTCAGACTCAGTGTCCAATGCAGAAGTAGCTTCATCTAAAATGAGGATGGGTGGGTTTTTGAAAATCGCCCTGGCGATGGTCAGGCGCTGACGTTGTCCACCACTGAGTTTCATCCCACGATCGCCAATGAAGGTATCATAGCCATGGTCCAGTTGTTCAATAAATTCATGTGCATTCGCAATTTTAGCAGCGGTTATAATAGCCTCCCTGTCTGCATTTGGTTGGCCAAACGCAATATTGTTTATCACAGAATCATTAAACAAAATGGCTTCCTGTGATACGATCCCAATCAGACTGCGGAGATCATGTACTTTAAGATCACGTATATCTTTACCGTCTATACGAATAGCGCCTTCATTTACGTCATAAAAGCGGGGTAAAAGATCGGCCATGGTAGACTTTCCTGCACCACTACGTCCAACCAGGGCAATCATTTGTCCTTTGTTAATACTCAGCTGAATATTTTTTAGTACATACTGTTGTTCATATTTAAAGGATACATTGTCGAACTCTACGCGATTGTCAAATTCTTTTACAGCTTGTGCCTGTGGCTTCTCCTCAATAGTTATCGGTGCATCCAGTATTTTGAATATCCGCTCACTCGATACCATTCCTCTTTGGATAGTAGTAATAGAAGTAGATACGTTTTTGGCGGGTGTCATGATCTGAGAATAAAAAACCAGATAAGTCATAAAAGTAGCGCCGGTGAGCAACTCACTACCGGAAAGCACCAATGAACCGCCATAAATAACCAGGATGATAATTACCACTACTCCCAGAATTTCGGAGATTGGAGATGCCAGTTCGCGCTGGTTATACATCGACTTACTCACTTTCACAAACCTGTTATTTACCTCTCCGAACTTATTTTTCATAAAGCGTTCGGCCGTGAATGACTGTATAATCCTGATCCCGCTGAGTGTTTCTTCTGTAACAGAAAGAATTTTCCCCAGCAAATCCTGGCTGAACTTACCTTTTAATTTCAGTTTCTTCGAAACATAAGAAATCAGCAGACCGGAAATGGGGAAGAAAACGATGGTAAACAGGGTCAATTTTACCGAGATATAAAATAATGCAGCAAAGTAGCCAATAATAATGAACGGGTCGCGCAGGAGTGTTTGAATGGCATTTATTACACTATTTTCAATTTCCTGTACATCGTTGGTCATAGAAGACAACAGATCTCCTTTTTGTTGTTCGCTGTAAAAGGTAAGTGATTGCTCCGTGAACCTTTCGTATAAGCGGGTGCGTAGTCGTGACAATACCGTCATTTTCAGGCGTACCATTACCCGGGCACTCATGTATCGGCCAAAGTTGGCAATGATAACACAGACTCCAATTACTACACAAACAAAGTATAAGGCACTCAACTTGGAACCGCTGACTTTGATAAAATCGTAGAAATAATAATAAAACAGGTCTATGAAATAGTTAATGGAAAAAGCGAAGTGTGGGGCTGTTACCACCTTTGGGACTTCGTCTACCTGGTTAAAAATAACCGTCAGCAGCGGAATCAACATGGCAAAATTGACCATACCGAATATAATACCGATCAATGTATATATAACATATTCTGGTAAATAATGATGTAATGGGGTCGCAAATCTTAGTAATCGCTTGAACGTCTTCATTCCTGTTGCTTTTAAACTGCTGGCAAAAATAGCATAATTACGATATGTCGGGGTGTAATTGCCACTATTCTTTGCAGGAAAAGGTTAATTTCGCAACTGGCGGGCTGCTGGCAGCCTGTTAAGGTTTGGCCCTGTGCTTTAAAAATGTTATTATCGTACATCAGCCCCTTTTTACTAACGATTAAAATTGAATGAGATGCAGGAAACTAAAAGGCAGAAGCAAATAGGACAATTAGTGCAACAGGAGCTCAGTGGTATTTTTCAGCGGATGGGATTTAATGTGGTAGATGGAGGAATGATATCTGTTGCTGCGGTAAAAATGACGCCAGATCTGCTGGAGGCTAAAGTGTACCTGAGCATGTTTCAGATTAAAGCCCCTGCCGATATGCTGGAGCGTATCAAGGAAAGAATGGGTGAAATCAAAAAGTTGCTTGGAATCGGTTTGGGCAAGCAGTTGCGTAGAATACCTGATGTGAGCTTTTTCCTGGATGATACCCTTGATTATGTGTTCAAAATGGAAGAGTTGTTCAAAAAGATCAAGGAAGACGACGCAAATATTAAGGATGGCAATAAATAGAATTACGAATTTCAAATTACGAATTACGGATTTGTGAGCAGTCAGTAAACGCGGGATCTCCGCTATTATCTCCTTACAAATCCATAATTCGTAATTCGTAATTCGTAATTCGTAATTCCTAATTCTGACACTATGGTTTGGCAATTTGCTTCCCGTTACTTCCGGGCTAAAAAATCTACCAACGCTATTAATATCATTGCCTGGGTAAGTGTGGCGGCTATTGCAGTAGGGACGGGTGCCCTGATTGTGATATTAAGTGTATTCAATGGTTTTGAAGGTTTGGTGAAATCCCTTTACTCTTCTTTTTATCCTGCCATAAAAATTGCGCCTGCCAGCGGAAAAACGATTATCCTCAGTCCTGCCCAGTTACAACAGATATCTGCTGTACCGGGTGTTGCTCATTTTTCGGAAGTAGTAGAAGAAAAAGCGGTATTGCGTTATGGTGACGAGCCTACGATTGCTGTTTTGAAAGGAGTAGACAGCAGCTATAACAATGTAACAGACGTTAAAAGTAATATTGTAAGAGGACGCTTTGATACAGGTGACAGTGTAGCTTACAGGGCTGTACTTGGTCTGGAACTGGAGGGTGCCCTCGGAGTGGATGTGGTGCATAGCCTGGCGCCTGTAACCGTATACCTGCCACGCCGAAACGTAAATGCATTTGTAACACCGGAAGATGCCCTGAATAATGGGGTATTATATCCTGCCGGCACCTTTGCTATTCAACAGGAGTTTAACAGCAAGTATGTAATTACCAATATTGAATTCCTGCGCAAGTTGCTGGAATTAGGGGATGATGAAATGTCGGCATTGGAAATCGGAGCACGGGCAGGGGTAGACGAAATAGAGCTAAAAGAAAAGCTGGAACAGTTGCTGGGCAAGGGGTATAAGGTTCAAACCCGTTACGAACAGAACCAGTCGCTTTACGCTATTATGCAAACTGAAAAGTGGGCCGTGTATGTGATACTTAGTTTTATCATGATCATTGCAGCATTCAATATGATAGGTTCTTTGTATATGCTGGTGATAGAGAAACAAAAAGATATTACCATTCTCAAGGCGATGGGTGCGCGGAAATCACTGATCATGCGCATTTTCCTGGCCGAAGGATTAATCATTGCGGGGATAGGAACGGTCGTTGGGTTTGGCTTAGGTATTTCTTTTTGCGTGTTGCAACAACGTTTTAGTATTATTAAATTAGAGGGAACTTCGTTTTTGGTAGATGCTTATCCGGTAAGTATGCATGCAGAAGATTTTTTATTGGTATTTATCACGATAATGGTGATAGGGGTAGCTGCCAGTTGGTATCCTGCAAGAAGGGCGGCCGTGGAAGCGATTACTTTAAA
>NZ_DATCVJ010000681.1:0-1525 GCF_036566945.1 Chitinophaga sp.
AGAGTAATTAAAGCTTAGGGTGGGGTCACTAGAAATTACTGGTGGCCCCTCCCTGTAGCCAAGGGGGTCTAGCTATTAGTAGGCGACAGAAAAAACGTACGTCTGATAAATGGAAGTCTTTGGCACGATTTCGAGCATCTACTGTAGCTGGTATGCCCGATGCTCCCGATATTCGTTGTAAGTGTGGCAAGTTTAAATATCGTACCAAAGAATCTGCTATTGCTGAAACGGAGAACTACTATGGCTTTAGGCGCTACTACTGGTGTGATATCAGCGAAACGTACCATATAACCAGTATGAAAGAAAATGACTACAACGTAAAAGTTGTAGATCAGGGATCAGAGGATAACACTATGGGTCGCAGTATGGCTTTTGCTCGGGAAATTGAAGAGTTCATTAAGAACCTTTACCGAGACACGAAGACCTATAAGGTCTCTTCTAAGATGGTGTGTGAAGCATTCCCCCGCCGCAATAAGTCGGAAGTTTATTCCGAGCTGTCCCGTATGCGTAGGGACGGCACTCTTATCTTTACAGGAGAGAAGGTCCCCGATCAGAAGGGCGCGCGTTATTTCGCCCACACTGATATTCTGGACAAGGTAACTTCCCCGACCCCTTACAAGGTTGTCACCCCCACAGCTATTGTTAAGTCCGAGACAAAGACTGGAAATATTGAGATGGTCGAAAAGATTCCTACTCAGCCGGTTTCTAATCCCTTCGACGACGTTAAGCTTCAGCTTGCCGAAATTAAGGCAACGCTTGCAAATCTTAATCCGCAGCAACCTACCGAGACTGATGTTAAGGGATACTTCGACAACAAGTTCGCTGAGCTTTTTAAGCGCTTCGATAAGTCTCCTTCGGTTTCTATTGAAACCATGGATGTTTATTTTAAGGGGCTCCACGATCTTCTTCGTATTAACTTCGAGGCTACTAATACGAATCTCGGAGCGCTTCTGGCTAACGAAAACGGTAGCTATCGCATCCTTAATTCCAAGCTTATTGAAGTGCTTGAATCTCGAAACGAATCGGATGAGTACAAGCGGGGCATTAAGGACGGAATCCGCATCGCGGTTGAAATGGGAATTTTCATTCCTGACGGAGAGTAGTTAAACCACTACACAGCTCAATATGATACAATCCTAGCCTGTGTAGGTTCATCGGCTACAGGGTGTGATCCCACTAACCCCCTGTAGCCCCTTAAGCTTATATCGTCGAGGAGATATTAAGTGGCTAGTTATGAGATTCCTGAAGACCCTGAGCTTCTTAGGGAATGGGTTAAGACTGAAGAAGAAGCGCAAAAGAACGCCGTAACTGCTGTTGCTGATATGGCAACTGAAATTAGAATGCAGCAGCAGGCTGAGCAAGAGCTTATGCGTCAGATTCATGAGATTACGCGTAAGCGTCGGGAACTTGAAGACCAGCGCGATAAGATTAAGCTCGAAGCTCGTGCAAAGATTACGCTTATGGAGCAGGCTAAGCGTAAGCTTCAGACCTTCGAATCTGAGAAGGCTATTAACGCTCGTTATGA
>NZ_DATCVJ010000682.1:0-7118 GCF_036566945.1 Chitinophaga sp.
ATCTAAATGCATAAAGAACAAATATTTAATATTTTATTTATATTACATCAATAAACTTGAAAAACCTAACTCCCTATGTTTAATAGCAATCAGAAATCGAAAGGTGACAGCAAATCCATGTTACCTACATCCACTGTTAACATTATTGGCAATGGCACTAGTATCCAGGGTGATATTGTTTGTGAAGGCGACATCAGAATTGATGGCCAGGTAAATGGACTGGTATCTACCAAAGCGAAGATAGTGGTAGGTCCTGAGGGTGAAATTGTTGGTGACCTGGTATGCCAGAGCGCAGATATCCTGGGTAAAGTAACCGGTATTATCAAGGTGGAAGAATTATTGTTCTTAAAAGGCAATGCATTGGTAAAAGGCGATGTTTACACCGCTCATTTTGAAATGGAGCCTTCTGCTAAGTTCAATGGCCGTTGCTACATGGACGATCAGCAGCCGGCAGATAATCAGAAACATGGAAAATCCGTCCTCCAGGAAGCAGAATAATAATCGTAATCCTTTATTACGCTACGCCGGATTAGCCTTTCAGATGATGGCTACCTTAGGTTTGGGTGTGTTTGCAGGTTATAAACTCGACCAGCGGATCGGCTGGCGGTTCCCTGTATTCCTTATCATTTTTTCTTTAATTGCATTAGCCATACTTTTGTGGCAAATTATAAAAGACACCCGACGGCATGAGTGATAGATTTTTTATACGGTTATTCGCAGTTTTTGGAATTATTAACGGACTTCTGATCATATTCAAACCCAGGTTGCTGGACCTAGGCACACATGTGAATGTGCTGATGGCTGGTAACCTGATTATGGCAATTATTTCCCTGGTGTCTTACCTGATGGGCCGCCAGGGACTCGCTTCCTCCAATCACAATGCTTTTATCCGGGCTGTTTACGGTTCCACCCTTACGAAACTCTTTCTTTGTGTAATAGGTATTGCTACCTATGTGCTTATTTATAAGCCCAATGTGAGCAAGTTGACTATTTTCATGCTGTTGTTCCTGTACCTGGTATATACTGTATTTGAAACACTCAGCCTTTTCCGGCTGACGAAGCTAAAAAAATAATCTATTTGAAAAAAGAGGCGCCCCTGAATGCTTTAGCGTCCTACTTACCCGAAGGTACCTTCGGACAGGTCATGGATTTTCTAACCACCTACAAGGTTCATCTGACCGTTTCCCGTGAACGGTCCAGCATACTTGGCGACTACCGTCACCCGGATGGGCAGGGTAAAGGGCACCGGATCAGTATCAATGGCTCCCTGAATAAATACGCCTTTTTGCTTACACTGCTGCATGAAATTGCACATCTGACCACCTTTAACAAATACGCCAACCGTGTAGCCTCACATGGGAGGGAATGGAAACAGGAGTTCACTTATATCCTGCATGGATTTGTAGGTAAAAGCCTGCTGCCACCGGATGTGGAAATGGCCGTGCGTCAGAGCATGACGAACCCGGCTGCCAGCTCCTGTGCAGATGAAAACCTCATGCGGGTGCTGAAGAAGTATGATAAACAGAAAGAAAATCACTTTTTCGTAGAGCAGGTACCACTCAACGGATTGTTTAAAACCAAAGACGGGCGTGTATTCCGGCGGGGAGAAAAAATAAGAAAACGCTACCGCTGTGAAGAGGTAGCGTCTAACAGATGGTATCTTTTTAGTCCTGTATATGAGGTGGAACTCGTTGCCTAGCTCTTCTCCCCTACATAATGTAATACCGGGAAAGCCATTGCACGATCAATCAGCTGTATTTCCAGTTGCAGCACGCTGGCCTCTGATTTGGCCTGTAACTTAGGTGCATCATCTGTAGGTTTGTGATAGTCGTCGTGCCCACCGGTATGGAAAAACATCACCGGAACACCATTTACATAAAAATTATGATGATCCGATGCGCCTTTGCCGGCAGCATCTGTAAAGAATTTAATACCTGGTTGCTTCACATCTTTGAAAACAGCCGGCCATTCTTCCGCACTGCCGTAGCCTCCAATACCAATGCCTCTTTCCGGATTATAACGGCCAATCATATCCATATTGAGCATAAAATGCATATTGTTCAAAGGCATGAGCGGATGGGCAGTATAATACTTAGAACCCTGTAAGCCCAGTTCTTCTCCCCCAAAAGCAATGAAAAGAAAATTAAACGGTTCCTTACCCTTATTTTTTACGTAGTGGCGCGCCAATTCCAGTAAACCAGCTACTCCGGAAGCATTATCATCTGCCCCGTTATGAATTTGTCCGATCGGGTATTTACCATCAAATAAAGCAGCGGTGCCCAGGTGATCATAGTGAGCGCCAATGATAATCGTACGTGCGGCCCCGTTATCCAGGAAGCCAATTACATTGCGGCTGGGAATATTTGTATGTGCTTTTTTATCGAAGGTAAAATCCTGGAAATAGCTGCCGTCATTCACAGTTTGCAGGCCCAGTTTTTTAAACTGTTTCGCCACATAGCGACTGGCCTTCATGCCTCCTTTTTCTGCCGTGCCCCTGCCTTTCAGCTTATCGGAGGCCAGATAATTTACGATGCCCTGAATCCGGGCGGCATCAGGAATCGTATCCTGTGCGAGTGCGCTGGTGCTGATACCTGCGGCGCATACTAATAATAACCAACTCTTCATATCCTTCTTTTGAGCTGAAAGCTGAAAGCAGAAAGCAAAAAGCTATTATGGAGGATGTGTAAGCGGATATTATTCCTGTAAATCTCCTCCATAATAGCTTTTTGCTTTCTGCTTTCAGCTTCTATTTTAAACTAATCCTATTTTTTCTTTTGTTGTACTTCCTGCTGGCGCTTCTGCACTTCTTCCAGTTTCTCCTGCCATTTGGACTTACTCTTTGGCTTCTTCTTATTTTCCTGGATCTGCGCGTGGATTTTATCATGGTTAATGATAAACTTCTGAATAACAAACTGCAACAGGATACTGATCACGTTGGACAGGAAGTAATAGAAGGTCAGTGCCGCAGCCAGGCGGTTGAAGATACCAAGTAACATGATCGGCATTACATAAGGCATGTACTTCATTACCGGGTTGCTCTGATCGGTCATTCCACGGTTGTAGAAAGCCAGGATCAAACTGGTAATCGTCATGAGGATGGTGAACAAGCTCACGTGACCACCGTAGAAAGGAATGTCGAACGGCAGGTTCAGGATAGAGTCGTAAGTAGACAAATCCTTTGCCCACAGGAAGCTTTCCTGACGCAGCTCAATGGATGACGGGAAGAAGCTATACATCGCTACCAGGATAGGCAGCTGCAGTAAGGCTGGTAAACATCCGCCCAGCGGGTTTACACCGGCGCTCTTGAACAGTTTCATTTGTTCAACACCAAAACCTTGCTGATCATCACCAAATTTAGCTTTCAGGGCATCAATTTCTGGTTTCAGCACTTTCATTTTAGCTTGTGATACGTAGCTCTGGTAAGTGAAAGGAGCTATCAGCAAGCGAATGAAGAGGGTAAGCAGGATAATGATGATACCATAGTTGCCAATAAATCCACTCAGGAAGTTAAACACCGGGATAATGATAAAGATGTTTACATACTTCACGAAAGCGAAGATACCAGTACCCAGCGGAATGATTTTCTGCAGGCCAATATCAAATGATTTCAGTGTTTTATAGTGGTTAGGACCATAATAAATTTCTATTGGGAAAGAGAAATCATTAGCACGGCTATACGGAATCTGTATCGTGGTAAATGTTTGACCAACGATATTCGGGCTTTCCGGTACTTTGGTATTTACATCCGCGTTATTGAAAAGCGCACCTTTAGCAATCAGGGTAGTATTAAAGAACTGTTGTTTTACGCTCACCCATTTGATTTTGTTTTCCAGTTTTTCATGACTGGTACGGTTCAGGGTGAAGTAATCGTGCTTATCATTTTCCAGCATGTAGTGCACCTGGTTATTCAGGCGCTCGTTCTGCATGTCATGTTCCTGTTTTTCGTCCTGTGCATTCCACTGCAGGTTCAGATAGTTCTGATTGCCAGGGAGCAGTCCCTGGAAACCAACCGCATGAATGGTATAATCTACCACATAGCTGCCTGGTTTAAGGGCGTAAACGAATTCGAGGTAAGAAGCCGGGTTGCTGGTATTGAGGCGGTAAGCGATAGACTTTACGCCACCTGCCAGTTCCTGTGGTTGTCCGGCGATGAAGAACAGGTCAGCACTATTCAGTACTTTGGTTAAGCTGGCTGGTACTTCCACTGATAAGCGGTCGAACGAGCTTTGCAGCAGCATTAATGGAGCACCGTCGTACGTTTTGTATTGTTTCAGTTGTACAGATGCTGGTTGACCTCCTTTATTGGAAAAGGTGATTTTCACCACATCATTTTCCAATATGGTGTTTTGCACATTGCCGGTGGCGGCAGCGGCAAAAGTACCAAACTCTCCACTCAACAGTGCCTGATGTGCTGAATCCAGCTGTCCACCGTTGGCAACAGCAGCAAGACTGGCTGTATCTGTAACCGGAGTAGTTTTAGGCTTGTTAAGTTCTGCTATGGAATCTTGCCTGGCTTTTTCCCTTGCGGCTCCTGCCTGTTGTTTCTGATTGAAGAATATGTATCCTACCAACAAAACGCCCAACAGTAAAAACCCAATGACCGAATTTCTATCCATGAAATGCAATTAAAATTTAGGCAGCAAAGGTAAGCATGATTTTATGAATTGACCATGCTTTTTAGGTGAAACCCCTGTTAATTGCGGTTAAAATAATAAATAAGTAAAGAAAATGTGTATGTAGCTGATAATCAGCGCTATTTTTTGTCTTTCCCAGGATTATACTGATTTAGATGATTTTCCGGATTTTTGTTTTTATGATTTTGTAAGATTTAAAAAGATTGGGGAAGATAAAAGCGGATATCGCTTTCATCTTCCCCAATCCTTTTTATCAAAATATAATCCGGGAAATCATCTAAATCAGTATAATCCTGGGAAAGACAAAAAACCACACACGTTACTTCGCTATCGATTCTTCCAGTTTCGCTTTACCATTCTTGCTTTCAGCATATTGCTTGGCAGCTTTGATAAAGGATACGAATACCGGTGCAGGGCTTTCCACGGTGCTTTTCAGTTCCGGGTGGAATTGAACCCCTACGAAGAATGGGTGTGTTGGCAGCTCTATAATTTCAACGAGGCCACTTTCCGGGTTTTTACCGGAGAGTACCAGTCCTGCTTCTTCAAAATCTTTAAGGAAATCGTTATTGAACTCATAGCGATGACGATGTCTTTCGCTGATGGTTGTTTTGCCGTAGATTTCTTCTGCTTTGGTGCCTGGTGTGAGTTCACAGCTATAAGCGCCCAAACGCATGGTGCCACCTTTAGCGGTTACTTTCTTCTGCTCTTCCATGAGGTTGATCACCGGGTGAGCGGTATCTGGGTTCATTTCTACGGAGTGAGCATCTTTCCAGCCGAGTACATTACGTGCGTATTCCACCACACTCATCTGCATACCCAAACAGATACCAAAGAAAGGCAGCTGATTTTCGCGGGCATACTGAATAGCCACGATTTTACCTTCAATACCGCGGTGACCGAAGCCTGGGGCTACCAGGAGACCATCGAGGTTTTTCAGTTTTTCGCATACATTTTCAGGTGTCAGGTGCTCAGAGTGGATGTTTTGTACAATTACCTTGCATTCATTCAGGGAACCGGCATGAATAAAGGATTCCAGGATGGATTTGTAAGCATCCTGTAATTCTACATATTTACCGATCAGACCAATGGTTACTTTGGATTTCGGATATTTCAGTTTATCCAGGAATTCGCGCCATTTGATGAGTTCCGGTTCTTTTTCTACTGGTAATCCTAATCTTTTCAGCACAGAAACGTCCAGTTTCTCGCGCATCATTTCCAGGGGTACTTCGTAAATAGTAGGTACGTCATTGGCTTCAATCACCGCATCTACCTGTACATTACAGAAGAGCGCGATTTTCTTTTTCAGATCGCGGTACAGTGGTTCTTCTGTACGGCAAACGATAATATCCGGATGTACACCGTATTCGCTCAACAGGCGTACAGAGTGTTGCGTAGGTTTGGTTTTCAGCTCTTTTGCCGCACGCAGGTACGGAATGAGCGTGAGATGTACTACCAGGCAATCTTCTTCTCCCAGTTCCCATTGTAACTGACGAACTGCCTCAATGTAAGGGAGTGATTCGATATCACCCACGGTACCACCGAGTTCAGTTATCACGATATCGAATTTACCATCTTTGCCCAACAGGAGAATACGACGTTTAATTTCGTCTGTAATGTGAGGGATTACCTGTACGGTTTTACCGAGGTAAGCACCTTCTCTTTCCTTGTTGATTACTGTCTGATAAATACGGCCGGTAGTAACATTATTGGCCTGGGACGTAGGCGTATTCAGGAAACGCTCATAGTGCCCAAGATCCAGATCGGTTTCTGCGCCATCCTCCGTTACATAACATTCACCATGTTCATAAGGGTTTAACGTACCCGGATCCACATTGATATATGGATCAAATTTCTGAATAGTCACTCTAAAGCCGCGTGCCTGCAATAATTTTGCAAGTGAAGCAGCTATAATTCCTTTACCCAAAGAAGATGTAACACCTCCTGTAACGAAGATATATTTTGCCATAAAAACTAAAATTCAGCTAAGAATACTTGACCTATAAACGGGGAAGTGCCGGACTGCATTTGGTGTAAAACCGATCAAGTAAACAACTTCCGAAGGTCATGCAAAGTTACACAAATTTGCTTCGCTCCCAAGTTTTTTACGCAATCGCTTTATTTGTTTGTTAATTTTTGAGAGAATATCTTCAGCTCTCATCACTTATCTACAGGGCGTTTTAAAGAATTTTCAAGTACAGGAAATTATTTATTAAAAACCTTTATCCGGCGCTCCGTGTCCCGGAAATGCCTACACCACTATAAATATATAAACAGTAAATTTGCGTCCGAAATACATAAAAGATGACTTTAACGCCAAAGAGAGCTCAAGACTCGCTGATACAGATGACCGAACTGGTTTTACCGAATGATACCAATACTTTCGGGAACCTGATGGGCGGCCGTTTGATGTACTGGATGGACATTGCAGCCGCACTGGCCTGCATGAAACACTGTAGTGCGCCCGTAGTAACCGCTTCCGTAGAT
>NZ_DATCVJ010000683.1:0-8797 GCF_036566945.1 Chitinophaga sp.
CGTTTCCGATACCTGTTCAGTCGATACTATTCCGGGCTATCCACGCCGGAAGAACAACAGGAATTTATGTTCCTGGTAGAACAGGCCGAACACGACGAAGAACTTAAGCAACTACTGGATGAACGCCTGCTGGATGCGGACGACATCGGCGCCATGCCCGATGATACCGCCGCCAACATGCTGCAGCGAATCATGCAAACGGCTCCTGCCCATACAACGCCAACGCCTATCCGGGCCATACCGGTTTGGAAACGCGCTGCTATTGCAGCATCTGTACTGGCGGCCATGGCTGTTACCGGGTATAAACTGTACCAGAAAAGCAGCGTGACCGATATGCCCATTGCCAGCAACCACGCCGCCAAACCTAAAAATGAAAAGGCCAGACTGGTACTCGGTGATAACTCGGTGATTGACCTCGAAAAAACAGATACCACCACGATGGCGGTGCAATCAGGGGTATCTGTGAACCAAACCGGCAACCTCCTTTCTTATAACAACGCCCGTCCGGATATAACGCCTACCGTTAATACGATTTATACCAACAAAGGTGGCACCTACCAGGTAGTACTGCCCGACGGCACTAAAGCCTGGCTCAACGCCGCTTCCTCCATCCGCTTCCCTACTGCGTTTACAGATAGCACCCGGGAAGTAAGTATACAGGGTGAAGTTTATTTTGAAATAGCCCAGCAAGCCAGCCAGCCTTTTATTGTAAAAACCAATACCATGAAAATAGCGGTACTGGGCACTCACTTCAATGTAATGGCCTATGAAGAGGAAAAAGCTATTTGCACCTCCTTGCTGGAAGGAGCGGTGAACGTGATCAGTGGTGCCTCGGTAAAACGTATGCAGCCCGGGCAACAGGCCCTTGTCAACAGGGAGCATAATGGTATCAGCATCAGCAACGCAGATGTAAATGCTGCCATCGCCTGGAAAGAAGGCCGCTTTGAGTTCAACGGCAACATCCAGACTATTATGCGCGAACTGGCACGCTGGTACGATGTGCAGGTGATCTATGAAGGCGACATCACCGATAAAGCCTTTGCTGCTACCTTTTCCAGACAGGATAGTCTTCCTGACATACTCGAACAATTAGCATTAACAGGTACCATACATTTCAATATCACCGACAACACCATTACCGTAAGTCCTTAAAAAAAAAACCTACAATCGATAGTTATGAAAACAATAATCAGTCAACCAAAATCAACAATAGCGTAATTAAACACGACATCAGGCAGTGAATAATCACAGACGACGACGGGCGTCCGGGCGTAGCTATGCCTTGATCCGCCGGAAATCTATTCATCTTTTCAAAAACAAATGATGCATTCTTTTAAAAAAGTCCGCCTTCAATGCCGGCGCATTCCATCAAACCAAAAACTAATTCGCTGTATGAAATTCACGTTCGTATTGCTTTTGTCCGTGGTGCTGCAGGCTAACGCCAACGGATATGCGCAACCCGTTACCCTGCACGTAAAAGCAGCTTCCCTCATGGAAGTGTTCAAAACCATCCGGCAACAAACAGGATATGTATTTGTCTTTGACCTGCAGATGATGGACAATGCCAAACCAGTGAACTGCTCACAAGACGGCGCTCCCCTGGAACGCGTACTGGATGACATCTTCCGGGATCAACCCTTCGGCTATTCCATCGTTAAAAAAACGATTATCATCAAAAAGAAAAACACCCCTACTTCCAAAGCTCCTGAAGCGGCCCGCATTAAAATAAAAGGGCAGGTAACAGAAAGTAATGGCAATCCTATTATAGGCGTTACCGTGGTCAATAAGTCGGGGCGTTCCAATGCCCTCACAGACGATCTGGGTATTTTTACGATTGAAGCCAATCTCGGCGATAGCCTGTTGTTCACCATGATCGGTATGATCCCGCAAACGGTGGCCGTAAAAAATGATAAGCTCATTAAGATAGTGATGCAGGCGAAAATATCGGATGTAGGCGAAGTAGTGGTGGTAGCTTATGGTACGCAGAAAAAAGCCAGTATGGTGAGCGCGGTAACCAGCATCAATCCCAAAGAGCTGAAAGGGCCTACCAGCAACCTGACCACCATGTTAGCCGGTCGCCTGTCGGGCGTTATCTCCTACCAGCGCAGTGGCGAACCGGGTAGAGACAATGCCAGCTTCTTCATCAGGGGTATTACCACTTTTGGTACGGGTAAAGTGGACCCGCTGATCCTCATTGATGGCATGGAATCCAGCACCAATGACCTGGCCCGCTTACAGCCAGATGATATTGCCGGTTTTTCTATTTTGAAAGATGCCACCGCATCCTCCCTGTACGGCGCCAGAGGCGCCAACGGCGTGGTATTGGTGACTACCAAATCAGGCGTGGAAGCAAAAACTTCTTTCAACGTACGCTTCGAAAATTCGATCTCCAGCAATACCCGCAACTTTAAGTTTGCAGACAACATCACTTATATGAACCTGGCCAACGAAGCGGTGCTCACCAGGAACCCGCTGCGGGATGTACAGTATTCACAATCCAAAATAGACCATACTGCTGCCGCCGATGATCCATTGCTGTATCCAAATAATAACTGGATCAAACAACTGATCAAAGACTACACCATTAACCAGCGCACCAACTTTAACCTGAAAGGTGGTGGAAAAGTAGCCCAGTTCTATGTGGCGGGAACTTACAATGTAGACAATGGTATATTGAACGTAGACAAGCGGAATAATTTTAACAACAACATCAAACTAAAAAATTACTCGCTCCGTTCCAATGTTAATATAAACCTCACTCCCACTACCACCGCCATTGTACGTACCTACGGCCAGTTCGACGAATACAACGGACCAGTAGGTGGCGGCGGCTCTTTATTTTCCCAAACCATTTGGGCCAACCCGGTGATGTTTCCGGCGGTGTATCCTGCCAGTTACGCACCTGAACTGAAACATCCATTGTTTGGTAACGCCGTAAAACCCGGGAACAGCAGCACTCCCGGCGATGGCGGCAACCTCTATAACAATCCATACGCCAATTCCGTTTCCGGTTATTCGCAATACAATACTTCAACCCTGCTCGTACAGGCAGAATTAAAACAGGACTTCAAGTTCCTGCTACCAGGATTAACTGCCAGAATGATGACCTACACGGAACGTTATTCTTATTTTGACCTGACCCGTCAATACAGCCCCTATTTCTATACCATGAAATATGGTCCGTATGATAAAACACCTCAACTGACTTCGCTCAACACCAATGGTACAGAATACCTGAGTTATAGTCCCGGTACCAAAACAATGACCACCACCACTTACATGGAAGCTGCATTGAACTATAACCAGGAATTTAATAAAGTACACAGCGTTTCCGGTATGCTCATCGGGTTATTCCGTAACTACCTCACCGCTAATGCCGGCTCGCTGCAGTCGTCATTACCACACCGCAATCAGGGCATTTCCGGCCGTTTCACCTATGGCTACGATAACCGCTACCTGACAGAATTCAACTTCGGCTACAATGGCTCCGAAAGATTTGCCAGCAACCACCGCTTCGGATTTTTCCCATCCGCAGGTATCGCGTGGAATATGCAGGAAGAAAAATTCTTTGAACCACTGAAACATACCATCGATAAACTGAAGCTGAGAGCTACTTACGGCATCGTAGGCAATGACCAGATCGGTAATGATAATGATCGCTTCTTTTACCTGTCTGAAGTAAATATGAACGACGGCAACAAGGGCGGCTTTTTCGGAGAAAGAGGAGAATACTATCGCAACGGTATTTCTGTGAGCCGGTATGAAAACCGCGACATTACCTGGGAACAATCCTATAAAACAAACCTCGGTCTGGAACTCGGCTTGTTCAATGCCGTAAACATACAACTGGACGTGTACCAGGAACACCGTAAAAATATCCTGATGACGCGCAGCACCATTCCCACCACCATGGGACTCAGTGCCTCCACGCAGGCGAATGTGGGCGAAGCTTCCGGTAAAGGAGTGGATCTCGCGCTCGACTATACGAAAAGTTTTAACAACAATGCCTTCGTACAATTCCGTGGTAACTTCACCTATGCTACCAGTAAACTGCTGGTCAATGAAGAACCGACCTACCCCGAAGCGTACCGCTCACGTGTAGGACAATCGCTCTCCCAGAACTTTGGCTACATCGCAGAACGTTTGTTTGTAGATGACCAGGAAGTAGCCAACTCCGCTTACCAGAACTGGGGCCAGGTGGTGATGGGCGGCGATATTAAATATCATGATGTAAACGGCGATGGTCAGATTAACAGCGCAGATGCGGTACCTATTGGATTGCCCACTACACCGGAAATCACTTATGGCTTTGGATTTTCCTTTGGTTACAAACAGGTAGATCTGAGTTTCTTCTTCCAGGGTTCTGCCAGGTCTTCTTTCTGGATAGATTCTTACAGCACCTCTCCCTTTGTACTGAATGGCGGCGGCCAGCACGGCTTGTTGCAGTCTATTGCTGACGATCACTGGAGTGAAAGCAACAGAAATCTCTATGCTTTCTGGCCGCGACTGAGCGATTATTTTGTGGCCAACAACAATCAGTCCTCCACCTGGTGGATGCGCAGCGGCAACTTCCTGCGGTTAAAGTCAGTGGAGATGGGATACACTTTCCCCAAACATTTGCTGGATCGTGTACGCATGAGCACCGCCCGCATTTATGCCAACGCCTCCAACCTTTTTGTACTCAGCAAATTTAAAACCTGGGACCCTGAAATGGGTGGTAACGGCCTCGGATATCCGGTACAACGCGTAATAAATCTGGGCATTAACCTGGGACTTTGATTCATCGTTTAACTGTGCAAAATGAAACATACGATTACTACATTATATAGCCGCTCATTCCGCCAAAAAGCACTGCGTATATTGCTATGCGTGATGCTGCTGCAGCTGACTGCCTGCAAAAAATTCCTGGATGTGGTGCCAGATAACGTGGCCACCATCGACAACGCATTTACCATGCGCGCAGAAGCAGAAAAATATCTTTTCACCTGCTATTCTTATCTCCCCAAGTCAGCCGACTTTGGCTCCAATCCTGCCCTGCTGGCCGGCGATGAATTCTGGATGGTACGCCCCTACAGCACCAGTGAAGCACCCTGGCAAATTGCCCAGGGCTTCCTCAGTGCCAATGTGATTTATATGTCTTACTGGAGTTATTGTTTCATGGGGCTCCGCGATTGCAATATCTTCCTCGACAATATCAATAAAGTGGTAGATATGCGCCAGCCGGAAAAAGACCGCTGGATCGCCGAAGTGAAATTCCTCAAGGCGTACTATCATTGGGTATTGCTTCGTCAGTATGGTCCTATTCCTATTGTAGATCATAATCTTCCTATCTCCAGTCCGATAGAAGAAACCCAGGTACCACGCCTGCACGTAGATACCGTTTTTAATTACATTTCCCGGTTGCTGGATACAGCTGCTGCCGGATTACCGGAAATCATTGCCGACAGATCTACGGAACTGGGACGCATCACCAAACCTATTGCACTGGCCATCAAAGCACGCATACTCGTTACTGCTGCCAGTCCTTTATTCAATGGCAACCCCGATTATACCGGCTTTAAAAATTATGATGGTAGCGCCCTGTTTAATCCTGCATATAATCCTAACAAATGGAAAATAGCGGCCGACGCCTGTAAAGCCGCTATCACCGAATGCGAAAACATGGGCATGTTGTTATATACTTTCAATGAGCTGGGAGTGAATCTTTCCGATACCATGACCCGGCAAATGTCGCTGCGCAATGTAGTTTGCCAGGAATGGAACCCGGAAATTATCTGGAATAATTCCAACTCCATGAACTACGACCTGCAACGGCAAATGATGCCCCGCCTCGATCCTGCCCGCATCGGCAACGAGTCAGTACTGGGCAGCGTAGCACCTACCATGAAAATAGCAGAACAGTTTTATACCGACAAAGGCGTGCCTATCAATGAAGATAATACCTGGGACTACGCCGGCCGCACTAAGCTAAGAACGGCTACCAAAGCAGAAGGAGAACTCATCATGGAAGGTTACACCACCGCCTCCCTGCACTTCAACCGCGAGCCTCGCTTCTATGCTGATCTTGCATTTGATGGCTCCATGTGGACCATGCAGAAAAAAACATTCCATATAGAATCGAAAGCCGGACAATGGCAAACCAGGAAAAATATTTATGATAATAATGTGACCGGCTATTTCTGTAAAAAAATGATCAACTGGAAAAACGAAATACTGGAAGGTCAGGGCCTGTATATCCTGCAATACAGCTGGCCGGAAATGCGCCTGGCAGACCTCTATCTCTTATACGCAGAAGCGATCAACGAACAAAGTGGCCCCGATCCGGAAGCCTTTAAATACATCGATAAAGTAAGAGCACGCGCAGGACTGCCTACCGTGCAAACTGCCTGGACCAACTACTCCAAACAACCCGGAAAATTCCAGACCAAAGAAGGGCTGCGTCAGATCATTCACCAGGAAAGACTGATAGAACTCGCATTCGAAGGCGCCCGGTTCTGGGACCTGCGCCGCTGGAAAAAAAGTATGGACGAAATGAATAAATCCGTTACCGGATGGGATGTAGACCAGTCAGATCCGGCCTTCTACTACCGCATCAGAACATTGTTCCGTCAAACGTTCCAGACCCGCAATTATTTCTGGCCCCTCGACAACTGGGACCTGCTGAATAATCCCAAGCTGGTGCAAAACTTTGGATGGTAACATTTTTCACTTACTTAAACAGCCGATAACATGAAACCATATAACTTTTTAATGCTGCTCACCGGCGCTATGCTCCTGCTGGTAGCCGCCTGTCAGAAAGAAACACATGCACCCATTAATACCAGTGGCGACAAACCGGATATTCTCCAAAACCTGAACGTCACCAATATGCCGGGTGCAGCAAAAATCAGTTACAGTTTGCCGGACAACAGGGATGTCCTGTACGTGAAGGCCGTATACAATATCAAATCCGGGGAACGACGTGAAATAAGATCATCTTACTATAATAACTACCTCGTTGTTGATGGCTTTGGCGATTCGCTCGCTCACGACATCTCGCTGTATGTGGTAAGTCGCAATGAAATAGCCTCCGATCCGGTAGTTACAAAAGTAAAACCATTGGCACCGCCCATGGTGACCGTTCGCAGTTCATTAATCGTAAAAGAAGATTTCGGCGGCATCAACATTTCTTTTACCAACGATACCAAAGCCGATCTGGCCATTGTTACACTCACCACAGATTCGGCCGGTGTATTTGGTCCTGCCGATGTACACTACACCAAACTGGAAGGTGGTAATTATTCGGTGAGAGGTTTTTCTTCCACCAAAAGAAAGTTTGGTTTTTATGTAAGAGATCATTGGGGCAATCAGTCAGATACCCTGTTGCAGGAACTCACTCCTTACTTTGAAAAGCTGCTCGACAAAGCTACTTTCCGGGAAGTAAAATTACCGGGAGATACAGACTTTGGTTGGGGCTATCCTATCTCCGGTTTATGGAACGGCACCATGTGGCACTCCGCCGATAAACTGGATGGCTTCCCGATGTCTATCACTTTCGACCTGGGCGTAACGGCACAGTTAAGCCGTATTGCTTTATGGCAGCGTCCCAATGAATGGATTTACCTGCAAAACAATGTGCGCAAATTTGAAATCTGGGGATCTACCAACCCCGCCTCCGATGGCAGCTGGGAAAGCTGGACACGTTTAGTAGAACATACCGTTATCAAACCTTCCGGATTACCAGTAGGACAAAAAACACAGGACGACATCGACGCCAGCATTGCCGGCGAACAAATGACCGTGCCACTGAACGCACCGGCAGTAAGATATATACGCCTGAAAATTTTGCGTACATGGACAGATGGCGGTTATGCCGCGAACATCCAGGAAATGAAATTCTGGGGTAACGACAAATGATGATCATCTACCTAAAAAAAAAGTTATGCGCACATTAAGCTATATCATAGGTTGCCTGCTGTTATTCTCAGCCTGCCGCAAACAAGACGATTATAAAAAATTTATAGAGAAAGGGGAAATATTGTACACCGGCAAAGCCGACTCCCTCCTGGTTCGCCCGGGACGTAACCGCGTAGAACTTTCCTGGCTGCTCATCGCAGACCCGAAAGTAAGTCGCTCTAAAATTTACTGGAACAACCGGAGAGACTCCGCCAGCATAGATATTAAACGTACCTCCGGTGTAGACACGATCCGTTTTGTAATTGGTAACCTCGAAGAAAGAGCTTACAGCTTCGAAGTATTTAACTTCGATAAAGATGGTAACATTTCTGTACGCACAGAAGCGAATGGTTTTGTGTATGGCAGTTTGTATGAAGATGCACTACTCACCAGGGCATTAGGCAGTGCGGAAATGAAAAACGGTCATGCAGAGATACCCTGGGCAGACATTGATACCAGCGGCGGTATCATTGGTATGCAGCTGCAATACACTACCAGTGATCAGGTGCAGCATGATACCATTCTTCCCGCAGAAGCGGAATCGCAGATAACTGTTCTGGAAAATTATTTGTCGGCCAGCAGCTTCCGTTATCGTACGCTCTACTTACCAGACCCGCTGGCAGTAGATACTTTTTATACCACTTTTACCACCGCCAGCGTGAAAGAAGATATAACGGCCACGTTTATACGAAATCCCGGCGCTCCTTTTATCAGAGATGCAGCACAAATGCCCGGCGGCCGTTTCGGGCAGCTGAAAGACTGGCAATACAACAGCGAAGCGGGCAGAAATGGCACCTATGATGAAATAGGTGGCCAGGGCCGGCTCACGCTCTGGATCTGGGATAACGGTACCATCACCAAT
>NZ_DATCVJ010000684.1:0-7801 GCF_036566945.1 Chitinophaga sp.
AACCTGTTTACGTTGTCCGCCATTAAGCTGTATGATCCTGAGTTTGAAACAAGCTATGGTGCATTTCAGTATCCTATTATGCGTTCTGTGAACGTGGGTGTAAATGTTGGTTTCTAAAGTTATCACGCCTTGAAAAGATTAATCATGAAAAAGAAAAATATGCTCATAGGATGTTGTATGCTGGCTGTGTTGGTCACAGGCTGCAACCGCATTCTTGATAAAACAGATCTGGGGAGTATCAATGAGTCGCTTACCTGGACAGACCCTGCATCGGCAAAGGCTTACGTGAGTAATTTGTATGTAAGTCTGCCTAACTGGGCAACAGCAGAATCAGGCTATGCAGATGAATCGGATGGCAGAGGGCCTATCAACAATGGCGCCTGGAGTCCGGACAATAATCCTTTAGGTTACTGGCCATACAGCTCCATCCGCAATGTGAATAATTTTTTCGCCAATATTACTACGTCTACTATTTCGGCGGATCTGAAGCAGCAACTGAGCGGGGAATCACATTTTATACGTGCCTATCTGTATTTTGAAATGGCGAAACGTTATGGTGGCGTACCGATTATTACCGAGCCGCAGTCGATAACAGATGATCTTTTTGTGAAACGCAACAAAACTTCTGAGGTATTTACCTTCATTTTAAAGGAGCTGGATGATGCCATTGCGGCATTGCCTTCCGTACAGGATGAAAAGGGAAGAGTGACCAAAGGTGCTGCCATGGCTTTTAAAGGCAGGGTATTATTATTCTGGGCCAGCCCGCAGTTTAATGGCGCGAACGATGCACAGCGCTGGCAGGCGGCATATGATGCTAACCTGGCCGCCAGGGTAGAACTGGAAAAGAATGGTGCTGGTTTGTATGCAGACTTCTCCAATCTTTTCCTGGATGAAATGAATAAGGAAGTGGTGTTTGCCATCCGGTTTCTGAATCCGGGCAGAACGCAGGCAAGGGATGCCGCGGTAAGACCTATCTCCGTTTCTGTAAATGCTACCGGTGCTAACCACCCTACCGAAGAACTCGTAGAGGCGTTTCCGTTAGATAACGGTGCTGACTGGAAACCCGTCGCCAGCACGGATGATCAGTGGCTGCACCGCGATGCGCGGTTTTATGCCACTATTGTGTATAACGGAGCTTCTTATTTCAAACGCACGCAATGGACTTATACCAATTCCGGTATAGATGCCTATGGCGGTACCAATGGCTCGCATACCGGTTATTACAGCCGCAAAGCGATTAACCAGGATTTAACCGCCGCAGAAGCCAATACCTCCGGCACAGATTATATAGATATCCGTTTTGCGGAAGTGCTGATGAATGAAGCCGAAGCCGCCAATGAACTGGGTAATACCACACTGGCTTATGATGTGTTGAAGATGATCCGTCAGCGCGCGCAGATTCAACCCGGTGCAGATGGTTTGTATGGATTACCGGCGGGTATGTCGGTAGCCGCCATGCGTACCCGTTTGCAGAAAGAGCGTTTTGTGGAATTTGCTTTTGAACAAAAGCGTTACTGGGATCTGCGTCGCTGGAAGCTGGCAGGTACCCTGTTGAATGGGGTACGCCGGCATGGTTTGGCAGGCGCCAAATTAACGGATAGTCCGCTCACCTTTAAGTACGATAAAGTAGACCTGGATTTACAGGGAGACCTGGTGTTTAAGGACTATATGTATTTCGCTCCTATCAACAGGGTGGAACTACAGAATAATCCTAACCTGGAGCAAACAAAAGGCTGGGAAAACGGCACATTTGATCCCATGCAATAAGCCTCTTCCCTGCTCTGCTGCTTACGCAGCCGGCAGGGAATTTTAATTGATAAAAAGTAAGTGATATGAAGAAAGGAACGTGGACGTTATTGTTTTTATGTTGTTTCAGTATAGCGAGGGCCGGTTACAAGGAAACGGCCACCGCGCTGATACAAAGGGTACTACCGGCTGCCGCAGGGCATTTCAGCGTAGAAATTATTCCGGCAGAAAATGGAAATGATGTATTCGAGATTGCATCGGCAGGAAATAAAATTGTATTGCGTGGCAATACACCTGTGAGTGTGGCTTCCGCATTGAACTGGTATCTCAAATATTATTGCCATTGCCAGCTATCCTGGAATGGGGATAACCTGCGGTTGCCGGCATCTTTGCCGGTAGTCGCAGAAAAGGTGCGCATTGTAACACCTTATGAGCATCGGGTATATTTGAACTATTGCACGTATAGTTATTCTATGGCGTGGTGGGACTGGGCGCGCTGGCAGCGGGAAATCGACTGGATGGCGATGCATGGCGTGAATATGCCACTGGCTATTACCGGGCAGGAAGCCGTATGGCAAAACACGTTGCGCCATTTTAAAATGAATGATAAAGAGATCCGAAGTTTCCTGGTAGGTCCTGCTTTTTTTGCATGGCAGTGGATGACGAACATAGAAAGCTGGGCAGGTCCTTTGCCTCAAAGCTGGATCGATCATAGCATTGTGCTGGGCAAACAGATTCTGGCGCGGGAGCGGGAAATGGGGATGACGCCTATTTTACAGGGTTTCACAGGATATGTGCCTATTGCATTGAAGCAGCAGTTTCCGGCGGCAGATATTACCGTAAAACCATTTTGGCTGGAGTATTTCCCACCGGGCACAGGTCAGCTGGACCCGTTGGACCCGCTTTTTGCTAAAATGGGCAAAGCGTTCCTGGAAGAGCAGGCAAAGTTATTTGGTACCAATCACTACTATGCAGGAGACCCTTTCCATGAAGGAGAGCCGCCCAAAACTACCGCAGGTTACCTGGAGGAAGTAGGTAAAGCGTTGTATACCGTGACCCGGAGCGTGGATACAGCCGCGATCATTGTAATGCAAAGCTGGTCTATCCGCGAAAAGATTGCAAGGGCCATACCTACTGAAAAGTTGCTGGTACTGGATTTAAACGGATCGAGGCGTAAAAGCAGTCACGCGTTCTGGGGAAGTAACTGGGTAACTGGTATTATTCAGAACTATGGTGGTAAAACAGAAATGGGTGGCAGTGTGGAGATGGTGATGGAGCAGTTGTCGGCCGCCAACCATGATACCGCCTGGAAAAACATACGCGGTATTGGAATGTTCCCGGAGGCGATAGAGCATAACCCGGTGATATTTGAGGCCGCATCTGAAATGGCCTGGCATCAAACAACGCCGGTAACAGCCGATTGGATAAAATCGTATAGTCATGCACGATATGGCAGTTCTGATGTGCATACGCAAGCTGCGTGGGACGTATTAATGGCCACCGTATACAAAGCAAAGCATATTGATATTGCGCGCGAGTCGCCGGTGGTGGCACGTCCAGCATTAAAGGTGAGTGGCGCTTCTCCTAATGGTGGTTTGAATACAGAAAAGAATTACCGGTTTGTAGAGTTGTGGGCAGCGCCGAAAGCGATGCTGGCAGCAGATGCGGGATTAAGGAAGTTATCTACCTACCGGTACGACCTGGTAGATATGTTGCGTCAATGCCTCGCAGATCTGGCTATTCCGATGCAGCAGGCAGTGAGCCGTGCCTATCTGGCGGGCGACAAAGATTCGTTTCGTATTGCCAGTACACAGTTTCTATCGCTGATAGATGATATGGATGATTTGTTGGGTACTGATCCGCATTTCTTATTAGGCAAGTGGATTAATGATGCACGCCGATGCGGACATACGGCAGCAGAAAAAGCGTTGTATGAGCAAAATGCACGCTGGTTGGTAACGGTATGGGGGCCTTATGATAAAGACGCCATGTTGTTTGATTACTCCAGCAGGCAGTGGTCGGGTTTATTAAAACAGTTTTATAAGAAGCGGTGGGTAGATTATTTCAATTTTCTGCAGGCAGAGTTGGGGAAAACGAGTGGCCGATATATCGAAACGGATGCGATTTTTAACCGTTATAAACGGCCTGCCAATGAAGGCAACGACTTTTATAAGCGGTTGTCGAAGTGGGAATATGCCTGGTGTAATCAGTCTGATGTTTTTCCGGAAATACCTACGGGAGATGCATACACGATATCCATGCGGTTATATGAGAAGTGGTGGCCGGTGGCACAGCAAATCTATGAGCAGCATTAACAGGAGATCCCCCGAGGCGTTTGTTTCGGGGGATTTGCTTTTAGGTTAGAGGTGTTCGTTTATTTTATCCAGTACATTTTCCCAATAGGCGGTCATACGGGTTCTATCGGCTTCGTTTTGCAACCACTCGTGGTGAAAGCTGATGGTGGTTTTGTCTTTAGCGGGAATAACCCTTATCTGCAGGGTGGAGGCAGTCGGTTCGTCTTTCCGTTGCCATTTCATACGGATAACCTTGGAGGTGGTCACTGAAGATACGTGGATAGTGACACCGGTTTGGGTGGTGTAGGTATCGCCCTTTTGAAAAGAGATATTGGCTTTGTCATCCAGCCATGCGGCAATGATGGGTTGTGTGAAAAGGAGTTCCCAGGCCTGATCGGGAGTGAGAGGAAAGGTGCGGCGTATGCCTGTTTCCCAGCCTTGTGAGGTAGTCTGTCCGACGGGTGTTTTAGGAGAAGTCATGGTTTTTTGCGTCAAGATATAGAAAAAGGGAGATATTGGAATATGTAACCTGTTGATACTAAATATTGTTAAAGTAAATATTCGTGTCTCGTTGAAAACAAGGATATTTATACGTGAAAATGTAAAATATTTTTTTATTTTTAACTAAGCTTAAATATTTGTGGAGCATCAGACAGCCGTACAATGACAGCAACCAGAAAATCGGGTACAATAATCTGAGTATATAATAAGTCGGGCAATTTCTAAGTTAAGAGCAATTTAATTAAACCAAAATCTGAATACACATGAGTAATTTATTACGCATGCCCAGCCGGTATGTGCAACTTATCATCTTATTTGTGGCCTAGCTATAAAAAAATTTTCCTCGTCTAACCGGGCAGGCGCTTTTCAGCGTGGGTCCTTATTTTCATAAGCAAAAACGGGGCTGTCCTTCACAAGCGGGCAGCCCTTTTTTTTTGTCTTTCCCAGGATTATACTGATTTTGATGATTTCCCGGATTTTCTTTTTGATTGTACCAAAAAGATATATTGTTTACCGCTTATTCCGGTTGTTTAACATGTGCAGCTTCCCAACCTATCATGGCATTTTTGCGGGTACTTCCCCAGTGGTATTCGCCATAGTCGCCGGTAGCTTTTATTACCCGGTGGCAGGGGATGAGAAATGCCACGGGGTTTTGTGCTACAGCGGAACCTACTGCTCTGGAGGCTTTGGGGTTATTGATTTCTTCCGCCAGGCGGGAGTAGGTAGTTAAGTTCCCCATAGGAATTTTTAGCAGGGCTTCCCATACTTTCAGCTGGAAGTCTGTTCCCCGGAGATGCAGTTTTATTTCAGACAGACGGCTCCAGTCCTGTGTAAATATATACAGGGTATTTTGCTGGATGAGGTCTACCATCTGGGTAAACTGTGCATGTGGGAATTGTTCCTTCAATGACTGGAGGGCCTTATCGCGATCGTCTGCAAAGGCCATATGGCAAATGCCTTTGGGTGTAGCCGCTACGATAATATTACCAAAAGGACTTTCTGCGAAGCTGTAATTAATCTGCAGGGCTTTTCCGCCGTTGCGGTATTCGCCGGGTGTCATGCTTTCGATGTTAATAAACAGGTCGTGTAAACGCCCGGTGCCGGAGAGTCCTGCTTCAAAGGCCGCATCAAATACGGTGGCTTTTTCTTCTCTGAGTATATTTTTGGCGTAGTCCAGTGTGAGGTATTGCAGAAACTTTTTGGGTGTTACGCCCGCCCATTCGGAAAATACCCGTTGAAAATGAAACGGACTCATATGCACTGCGGCGGCCACTTCCTGTAAATCAGGCTGCGTCTTAAAATTGCTTTTGATGTAGTCTATTGCCGTTGCAATTTTATCATAATTGTTCATGGCTGTTAATTTTAAAGCAAAGGTAGCGTCGTGAATGTCGGTAAAAAACCCGGTTATTGCTCAATGATCGGAATATCCCTGCCGGTTGCCTTATGACATGTAAATCATTGAAAACGTATGCATAAATATACTTGTTAAAAATTTTTTATGGAAAAGCGGAAAAATTAATTAATTTCGAAAATGCAACAATTTCAATCGATTGTTTTTATCACCAACAACCAACAGTACTAGAGCCAAAATCGATTTTTCTAAACACTAACTTTTTCCACGAATGAAATGATCAAACAGACCGGCATTTTCCACGAATAATATATGCAAACGTTTGCAAAGTTTGTAGGACAATTTTACCTGTTAGCGCAGGTACGGCCTTTTTATTGCTTCCATTAAACAATACGTTATGTTAAACTATTTACCACGTTATCTGTCTTCGCGACCCAACCGCGTCGGATGGATGTTCTTGTACCTATTACCAACTGCAGGGCTGTTTCAGGTAGCAAACGCCCATCCCTATGCAACAGCCACCGCTGCTTTTCGCCAGGACACCACACAACACAGGGTCGTATCCGGATCGGTTACAGACGAAAAACAACAGGCACTCCCAGGTGTTACCATTACCCTGAAAGGTTCCGGCAGCGGCACCGTCAGCGGACCAGACGGAAAATTTTCATTGCGCCTCACGGCATCCAGCGGCGTACTGGAATTCTCTTCCCTGGGATTTGAAAAGAAAACAGTGCCCTACACCGGCCAGAAAGTGATGAATACACAACTGCAATCAGACCAGAAAGCACTGGGCGAAGTAGTAGTAGTGGGGTACGGCACGCAACGGAAAGTGAACCTCGTAGGTGCAGTATCTGCTGTAAAAATGGATGAAAAAATCACCAACCGTGCATTACCCAATGCCTCTTCCGCCCTGGCGGGACTGGTACCCGGTCTTTCTGCTACACAGAGTACCGGCATGGCAGGTAAAAACGGCGCAGAGCTGATCATCCGCGGTTTAGGTACCATCAACAACGCCAGCCCGCTCGTAGTAGTGGATGGTATGCCCGACGTAGATATCAACCGGGTGAATATGAATGATATCGAAAGTATTTCCGTACTGAAAGATGCAACTTCTGCGGCGGTGTACGGCTCCCGTGCAGCCAATGGCGTTATCCTCATCACCACAAAATCAGGTAAAGGCCAGAAAAAAACAGCTTTTAATTTCAACGCCTATTCTGCCATACAAAAACCTACCAAGGCTTATTCATTTATGGCAGACTATCCCCGCGCATTAACGCTGGAACAACGACTGGCAGCGGTAACTACCCTGCGCTCCGGTTACCTGTTTAAAGACGGTACCATCGACCAGTGGATGGCGTTGGGCATGGTAGACCCGCTGCGTTATCCCAATACCGACTGGTGGGATATCATTACCCGCACCGGCCTGAATCAAAACTATAATCTCTCCGCCTCCGGCGGAACAGATGTGTCCAGCTTTTTCATCTCTATTGGTGTGCAGGACCAGAAAGGTATACAGATCAATAACGACTACAAACAATACAATGCCCGTTTTAACTACGACTATAAGCTGCGTAAAAACATGAACGTAGGCGTGAAGTTTTTCGGCAACTGGTCTAAATTCACTTACGCACTGGCAGACGGTTTTACGGATGAAGATGGCGGTAATTTTGACCTGCGTTATGCCATTGCAGGTATTACCCCATACGATCCCGTTACCGGAAAATTTGGTGGTGTAATGGCTTATAATGAAGATCCGCAGGCGTTTAACCCGTATACCACTTTTACCAACGCACTCAACAAACAAAACCGGCAGGAAGCTAACGGTAACGTATATATGGACTGGTCGCCCATTAAAGGCCTGACTGGCCGGGTGGATTATTCCCTTAATTATTACAACCAGTTCCGCTAT
>NZ_DATCVJ010000685.1:0-5240 GCF_036566945.1 Chitinophaga sp.
CTCCCGTGGCGCCAATGGCGTAGTGATGATCACCACTAAAAGAGGTAAATCCGGCAGGGCAGCTATTCAGTACGATGGCTACTACGGTACCCAACGGATTACAAAGGAATATGATAAAATGAATGGCCTGGAAAACATGCAGGTCACTAATGCCAAAGCCATTGAAAAAGGTCAGCCAGCCTATTACACGGCAGAAGACCTGGCCAGTGGCCGCGACAACGACTGGTTTAAATTAGCTACCCGCCCCGGTATGGTACAAAGCCATAACCTGAGTATAGCCGGTGGCACCGCAGAAGATCGGGTGTCATTGTCCGGCAACTACTTTAAACAGGATGGTGCGTTGAAAAATACGTCTTTCGAAAGATATTCTGTGCGTCTGAACTACGACAGACAATTCAGCAAAAACTTCAAAACCGGCGCCAGCGTGTATGGCTCCCGTTCTTATACCAACTTCAAAACATACGATGGTAACATTGTACCTTCTAACGTAATGTATGGCGTATTGACCGCGTCCCCTGCTATTCCGGTATACAATGCGGATGGCTCTTACGCCCGGTACAGAGGCAGAGATAATCCACTGGCCTGGTTAATGGCGCCTACCAACGACCGCTATGAAAACAAAGTAAATATCAATGCATATTTAGACTACCAAATCATCGAAGGACTTAACTTCCGCGTGAACGGCGGAACAGAATACTCCACCTTCCGCGAAGGCACTTACCTGCCCCGCGACCTGGTAGACGGTGAAAAAGTAGGCGGGAAAGCCAGTCTGAATAACGTAGCCCGTACCCGTAACCTGGCGGAAGGCTATTTTACCTATAGAAAAATATTTAACAAGATCCATTCTGTAAACCTGGTGGCAGGGGTATCTTACCAGTCTGATATGTATTCCCAGCAATACGCACAGGTACAGAAATTCAGTACAGACGCTTTTCTTTATCACAACCTGGAAGCCGCCAGTGAGCCTCTTAGCAATACCAGTCTGGACGTCCCTTCCAAACTTGCCTCTGCCTACGGACGTTTAAACTATTCACTGAAAGATAAATACCTCGCTACCTTTACCTTCCGCCGGGATGGATCTTCCAGATTTGGAGAAAATTATCGCTTCGGAAACTTCCCTTCCGGCTCCATTGCATGGAGAGCCGGTGAAGAAGAATTCATTAAAAACCTGAACATCTTCTCCAACCTTAAAGTGAGAGCCGGTTATGGTGTAACAGGTAATGACCGCATTCCCGATTACATTTATATGTACCTCTTTGGTCCTACCAAAGTATCACTCGGACCCGGAAGCGACAGTTATGGCGGTATAGTGGCTACCCGTTTGCCTAATCCCGATCTGCAATGGGAAAGCACCGCGCAGTTCGACGTGGGAATAGATATGGGATTTGTGAATAACCGTATATCCGCCACGATAGATTTTTACCGCAAAAAAACCAACAAACTGATTTTTGATATTCCTATCGGCGACTGGAACGGCTTCGCCAACCAAACGGTCAACGCCGCCGAAATTGAAAATAAAGGGGTGGAATTATCTATCACCACAGAAAATATTATCAACCACGCTTTTACCTGGAATACTACACTGAACATCGCCTACAATAAACAAACCTGCCTGGATCTGGGTGGTCGTCAAAGCATCATTACACAAACTGCCAACCTGTATGGCGGCCGTTCTATTGACTTCACCAAATTAGAGCCCGGACAGGAGTTAAGTACCTTTTACGGATACATCTATGACGGTGTTATCAAAACAGGAGAAGCGCATCCGCAACAGCCCAACTCCAAAGCAGGCGATCCAAAATTCAAAGATATCAGCGGGCCCGGTGGCAAACCCGATGGTATCATCGACGCCAATGACCGTACCTACCTGGGTCATGCCACGCCGCGCTATATTTATGGAATCAACAACAACTTTGCTTACAAAGGTTTTGAGCTGAATATTTTCCTCCAGGGCGCACTTGATTATAGTTTATACAACGCCACCAACCTGGTACTGGAATCCGGTCCCGGCAAGGCTGCACTGAATAGATGGACCACCACCAACGAAAATACAGATATCCCAAGAGATGGATATGTAATCGCTTATGGTGGCATGATCAATTCAAGATTTGTGGAAAACGCTTCTTACCTGCGTTGTAAAATGCTCACACTCGGTTATAACATTCCCGTAGCCAAAACATTCCTCAGAAAGCTGGGTGGCATTAAGGTATATGGCTCTGTACAAAACTTATTTACGATTACCAAATATACAGGATCAGACCCCGAGGTAAATACCAATCTTAACAGCAGTGTTAACAATGGTAGCCTCAGCGGTGGTAGCAACGCAAACCTTTCTTCCGGATTGGATTACACGGCTTTCCCTGCTTACCGCACCTATACCCTGGGGCTTAAATTTAATTTCTAACCTGTAAATTCCGGAACAAATGAAATACGCATATATCGCATTAACAACTTTACTACTCGGCGCTACTTCCTGTAAGAAGCTTGTGGAACCTAAAGTCAACAGTTACCTGACAGACGCCAACGCATTCATCACCCTGAGCGATGCCAAAGCAGCTGTCAACGGTGTATATTCCAGACTAAAACAACCCAGCGGCAGATCCGATGCATGGATGTACTATGCAGGCTTCCAGGTCACCATTTCAGATCTTACCACCGACGTAGGACACGCGACCAGCGCAGGTGATGTGAGCCTCATGGCTGATTGCCAGTGGGCCTCCAGCAATACTTACCTGGCCTTTGCCTGGCAGCATCAGTATAAACTGGTCACAGATGCCAATATCGCTATGTACTATATTCCGCGGATGACCAGCGTTACCGACGAACAGAAAAACCAGTTTGTGGCAGAATTGAAGTTCCTCCGCGCACTGGGGTATGTGGATCTCACCGATGCATTTGGTCCCGTGATCCTGGTAACAGATAAAACCGTAGAACAAAACCATACGAGTCCTGACTATAATGCCCCATTGCCTACTACATCTGTAGCAGAGATCAATTCACTGATCATCAGCGACCTGGAATTTGCGGCGCAACACTTACCCGCTAACTACACCAGCAGTACTATTTACAGCACCAACGATATAGGCCGTGCTACCAAAGGTGCCGCCATGTCTTTACTCTGTAAACTGTATATGCGCGAACATCAATGGCAGAAAGCCCTGGACCTCACTACAGAAATCATGAAACTGGGCTATGGACTATATCCCAGCTATGCAGGATTATTTGCAGAGAAAAATAAATGGTGCCAGGAAAGTATCTTCAGCGCCCTCGCGGATCCGTTGAATGATGCCGTGGAAATCATGAACCACTTCGGACCTATCAACAATCCGGTGGTAACAGACAGATGGCAGTACTTCGCCTTAACCTGGTATTTCTGGAACACCTTCGCAGCTAATGACGATCGTAAACAAATGTTTTACTACGATTATATCGGCACCGACGGCCTCCATTACGTACAGGGCCCTCCCGGTCAAACCAATCCGCCGGCAGGATATTATTACATGGCCGATGTAGCCACCACCAAATTTGCAGATCCGAAAGGTTCTACCACCTACTACGATGGACACGTATTCCCGATACTCCGTTATGCAGATATCCTGCTGTGCAGAGCCGAAGCGTTGAATGAACTGAACGGACCCACCACCGAAGCTATTGACCTGATCAACCAGGTAAAAAGCCGCTCTCACGCTACAGGTTTAGGCGCCCCCGGTACCTTCACCAAAGAAACACTGCGTGATGCCATCCTGCAGGAACGTGGCTGGGAATTCTTCTTTGAATGCAAACGCAGACAGGATCTGATCCGCATGAATAAGTATGAAACCGTGGTAAATAAGTATCTTACTGCTGTTGGAAAAACAGCGACCATCTCGATGCCAAGAGATAAGTATTTTTCTTATCCACAGGCACAGATAGATATCAATAAAACCCTTAACAATAATGACCGTCGTCATTAACAACGGGTGCTGTCTTTTTTTAATGACTCAATAATGCAAATGAAAAGATGGAATAATATACAACGCATGCTGCCATTGATGTCAATGGCAGCTGCGTTTTTTATAATGCAGGCCTGCCATAGCGGAGGAAACGACATCACCGAAATCACCCTCACCTCGCACGGACAAAATGCCCTCAAAGTAAAGGTGGCCATACAATGTACCGACACCGTGGATGCCGCCGTGGAATACTGGCCCAAAGGACAGGAGCAACTACGCACCACCACCAGCCTTTCCACACACCAGCTGCATCATGCCATCGTACTCACCAATCTGCTACCTACGCAAAGCTATGAGTACCGCGTGTTAACAGGTCATGGCCAATCATTGTACCGCAGCAAAGTATATACTTTCAACACCAACGATTTTCCGATGTGGATGAAAGATGTATTTAATATCGTTTGCCCGGACAGCAGCCTGTTGCCCGCCAGTTTCAGAACAGGCTATGTGATGATTTCCCGCCGCGATGATCCCGGCGTATTGTTTCTGTTAAATGCCAAAGGTCAGATTACCTGGTACCACCAGGTAAGCGGCACCGGATTTAAAGTAGCCAATTTTACACAAAACAATACCCTGTTATCACTGTTGGGCGGCCCCGCTTACGAAACCAGCTACGGCGACGAAATACTGGAGCTCTCCTTAACCGGCGATACCCTGGCGGACCTCAAAAAAGGGAGAGATTTTGCACCCACCATCCACCACGAAATTTTACTCAATGCTAAAAATGAATTTGTAACACTTTGTGTGGAAGAAAGAATCATAGACCTGAGCAGCAAAGGCGGGAGTAAAACAGATACCGTCAGAGGAGATGGCATCCTCGTACTCGACAGACATGGCAAAGAAGTATGGAAATGGACAGTTTTTGATGCCCTGAATCCGCTGGAGAATAACAACATCTTACAGGAAAAAAAAGACTGGATGCATGCCAACTGTGTTACATTCGATAAAGATGGTAACTACCTCATTTCTTTTTATAACAATGGACAAATCTGGAAGATAGATGCCCGCACCGGCAAGCGCCTTTGGACGTTCGGCAAAGGCGGCGATTTCGATATGCCGGCAACTTCCCTGTTTGATCAGGCCCATGCCGTTCATATTAATGAGCATGGCGACCTGATGTTTTTTGATAATGGTGTGAGCAAAAAAAAATCCCGTACACTCGCCTTTACATTAGCCGAAAATGAAAAACAGGCGCATGTAGTGATCGATACCAAACTGCCACCGGAAAATTATAACGAAAGAATGGGC
>NZ_DATCVJ010000686.1:0-4623 GCF_036566945.1 Chitinophaga sp.
ATGCGGAGTTTGTCTTTCCCAGGATTATACTGATTTAGATGATTTTGATGATTTTTTGGATTTTATTTTTAGATTAAAAAGATTTGCGAAGATATAATCGGGTTTATCCACTTATATCATTTTAAATCCTTCAAAATCAAAAAAGAAAAAATCCTGAAAATCATCTAAATCAGTATAATCCCGGGAAAGACAAACTCCGCGTACCGCAAATGGTTTGTTATGCTAAAATTAATTGAATGCCCGCGTGATGCGATGCAGGGATGGCACCGGATGATCAGCACAGATGAGAAAGTGAAGTACCTGGACGCTTTGTTAAAAGTTGGTTTTGATACGATTGATTTTGGAAGTTTTGTATCTCCCAAAGCCATTCCACAAATGGCCGATACGAAAGATGTAATCCCCCGCCTGCAGTTATCCGGCTCCAAAAGTAAGCTGCTGGCTATTGTAGCAAATATGCGCGGTGCAGAAGAAGCGGTGGTATTTGATGAAATCAATTACCTGGGTTTTCCGTTCTCCATCTCAGAAACATTTCAATTAAGAAATACGAATAAAACGATTGCAGAGTCACTGGAACAGGTATCTTCCATGCAGGAGCTCTGTATCAAAAACAGGAAAGAGCTGGTGGTATATATTTCTATGGGCTTCGGTAATCCTTACGGGGACCCATACAGCCATGAAATTGTATTGCAGTGGGTAGAAGAAATGGTGAAGATGGACATCGGCATTATTTCCCTGGCAGATACAGTAGGTGTAGCAGAACCTGCCACCATTACGGGTTTGTTTAAACACCTCATTCCCGCTTATCCGGAGGTGGAGTTTGGTGCTCATTTCCACGCTTCTCCCTACAACTGGGAAGAGAAAGTGCGGGCCGCCTACGAACAGGGTTGCAAGCGCTTTGATAGCTCCATTAAAGGTATTGGCGGTTGCCCCATGGCGAAAGATGAGCTGGTAGGTAACCTGGCAACAGAAAACCTGATTGCTTTTTGTCATCAGCGCAAAGAACCACTCACACTGGATATGACAGCCTTACGCGGGGCGCAGCGACTGGCAGATGCCGTTTTTTAAGATTAACTGTAATACATGCAATTTCATTTGAGTTTTCCGGTAGCACCACTCTCCACTGCTATTCAATATAAGCAGGAGTTGTTGCTGATGGGTTCCTGTTTTGCGGAAGAAATAGGCGAAAAACTGCAGGAACACCGGTTTAACACCCTGATTAATCCACATGGCATTTTATATAATCCACTGAGTATTACCAGTGCATTGACCAGTTACCTGGATGGGAAAGTGTATACGCGGGAAGACTTGTTTCAGCACAACGACTCGTGGAATAGCTGGGACCATCACAGCCGTTTTTCAGGACTTACGCCGGAAGCCACGCTGGAAAATATAAACCGCATGCAGGCGGCGGCCGTGCAATCCATCGACAACGCCGACTGGCTCATCTTAACGCTGGGATCTGCGCATGCATATGCCTTAAAAGAAAATAACCGCCTGGTAGGCAACTGCCATAAAGTACCAGCCGGCAATTTCTACAAACGCCTGCTCACCGTGGATGAAGTGGTAACGGCGCTGGACAATGTGATGCACCGGTTATTTTTCCGTAACAAAAAAATTAATATACTCTTCACCGTTAGTCCGGTACGATATATCCGGGATGGGGTAGTGGAAAATAATCTCAGCAAAGCAGTATTGCTGCAGTCTGTTCACCATCTTGTTAATAAATTTAACCGCCTCTTTTATTTTCCGGCTTATGAGCTGGTGATAGATGACCTGCGCGATTACAGATTTTATAAAGAAGACCTGGTACATCCCAATGAGCTGGCGATCAACTACGTGTGGGAGCAGGTGATTAAAGCGGGTATCAGTGAAGGTAGTCAGGGATTGCTGCACCAGATAGCAGATATTAACCGGGCGGCACATCACCGGCCGTTTAACCCCGAAAGCAGCCAACATCAGCAGTTTCTGCGTACTTATGCCGCAAGGGTAAAGCAGTTGATGGTGGAGCATCCGGAATTGAAGCTGGATGATTTGTTGGCGCATTTTCTTGTGGGGGGGTAGATCGGTGCGATTTTTTGTCTTGGGGCAGGATTATACTGATTTAGATGATTTTCAAGATTTTTTCTCAGGATTAAAAAAAGATTAGCGAAGATGGAAGCGGATACCGCATCTGTCTTCGCTAATCTTTTTTAATCTTATAAATCAAAAAAAAATCTTGAAAATCATCTAAATCAGTATAATCCTGCCCCAAGACAAAAAATCGCGTTTACAGCGGAATACCTCTTTTATCTTTCAGATAAATAATACCTACAAAAAAGCAGATCACTGCTATGCTGATCGGGTAAATCAACCCTGCCAGGTGGTTACCGGTGTTGGTAACCAGGATGGTGGAAATGGTGGGCAACAGGCCCCCAAATACGCCATTACCAATATGGTAGGGGAGCGACATAGAAGTATACCGGATACGTGTAGGGAATAGTTCTACCAGGAAGGCCGCGATAGGCGCGTATACCATCGTTACAAAAAGTACCTGTATGAAGATGAGTAACACCAGGTAGGTGATGTTAAGACGGCTTACGGTCAGTTCTTTTTTATCGCCGGTTTCTTTCAGTGTGCTGCCATCGGTGTAGCTGTGTACACGGGTGGTTTTGGTGACCAGTTCCCCTGCATCGTTTTTAGCGGAGTTGCTTTCAATTTTGAACAATTCTGTTTGTTCTGTTTTTAGTTTGATATTACCGATGTTATCCATCACCTGGTAAATCGGATAGTAGGCCAATGCAGCCAGGAGCATACCGGTGAGCATTATTTTTTTGCGACCTATACGATCAGACAGGGAGCCGAAGTAAATGAAAAACGGTGTTCCTAACAGGAGTGCAATGGCAATGATAATATTGGATTGTACAAATTCTATGTTCATGGTTTTCTGCAGAAAAGAAAGCGCATAGAACTGTCCGGTATACCATACCACACCCTGCCCCATGGCAGCACCAAAGAGTGCAATCAGCACAAGTTTCAGGTTTTCTTTGTTGGCAAAGCTTTCCTTAATGGGGTTGGTCGATGTTTTCCCTTCTTTCTTCATTTGCGCAAACAGGGGCGATTCGTGCAGGCGTATCCGTATGTAATACGACATGATCACCAGGAGCACCGACAAGAGGAAAGGAATACGCCAGCCGTAGTTGTTGAAGTCATCCGGCGACATGAGCATGCGGGTAAGCAGGATCACGCCCAGGGATACGAACAGACCGAGTGTAGCGGTGGTTTGTATGAAGCTGGTATAGTAGCCACGTCGGTTGTCGGGCGAGTGTTCTGCCACATAGGTAGCGGCGCCGCCGTATTCACCACCGAGGGCCAGGCCCTGTGCCAGCCGGAGAATCAATACCAATATAGGAGCCAGGATACCAATGGTATGGTAGCTGGGGATAAGGCCGATAGCAAAAGTAGATCCGCCCATAATGAGGAGGGTGAGCAGGAACGTGTATTTACGGCCTACCATATCTCCGAGGCGGCCAAATACGATGGCGCCAAAAGGACGTACAATAAATCCCACTGCAAAGGTAGCCAGCGTAGCAATGTAGGCCAGTTGCGGGTTGCTGGGAGGAAAGAACTTTTCCGCAATGATGGCGGATAAGCTGCCAAAGATGTAGAAATCGTACCATTCAATGAGCGTGCCTGCTGACGAGGCCATGATTACCTGCCAGATGTTTTGTGAGGGGAGCGAGTTTTTCATAAATGTAGCGTTATAGCTGTTAGCTCTTAGCTGTTAGCTTTTAGACTGCGTTTTGTTTTTAATTGTAAGATTTTGGCTTTGGGCACTACGCCTTTAGCATTTTGATATAACGTGTTGTTTTTTTAGCTGTTTGCTGGTAGCCGGTAGGGTTTAGCCCAAAGGATACAACAGGCTTTTTGCCTTCTGCTTTCCGCCTTCCGCTTTTTAAGGGGAATAAGATAACAAATATTTACAATGAGAACAAATGTCTGTCTAAAAATCTCCGGATCGCGGCATCCTTTAATGTTGATAAAACCTTATCTTTAGTCAGGGCCAATTGTTTAAAATGAAGCAGGGATCATCCGTATACATGGGTAGGTTTATAGGTTTATTGTTGTTAGCTACATTCATTTGCCGCAATACAGTGGAGGCTCAGCAAACTATCAGTAACAGACCAAAAATAGGTGTAACGCTCAGCGGTGGCGGTGCCCGTGGACTTGCGCATATTGGTATCCTCGAAGCGATTGATAGTGCGGGGCTTCGGGTTGATCTGGTTACCGGCACCAGCATGGGCAGCATTGTAGGCGGCCTGTATGCGATGGGGTATTCCGGCAAACAAATTGAAACAGCCGCCCGTAAACTCAACTGGAATAGTTTGTTTTCCAATCAGCCGGTGTTGACAGATATCTCCTACGAAGAAAAAAGAGAGTACAACAAATACATCATTGAAATTCCCTTTGAATATGGCAAGCCCAAACTGGCTTCCGGCGTTATTTCCGGAGAAGCGTTGTGGCTGGAGCTGGCGAATCTTTGCTGGCCGGTAAAAGATGTAAAGAACTTCGAAGATTTTAATATTCCCTTCAAATGTATTGCCACCGATGTGGCCACCGGTGAAATTGTAACGCTCGACAGCGGGG
>NZ_DATCVJ010000687.1:0-5710 GCF_036566945.1 Chitinophaga sp.
GAGAACTTTGGTATTGATTTTAAGTATTGGCAGTTGTCAACAGATGATGGCCCAAAGCAAATTGCCCTTAACAGATTTATCTGCATTTCAGCAGCCTACCACCAACTGGCGTATAGTCGGTGGCGTTAGTGCAGATCTGCAGCAGAATAACCTGCTGCAATCCACAGATGGTACAGGCATCCTGGCAAATTTGCCTGGCAAAAAAGACACGCACGGACAAGATCTTTTCAGCTCATTACAACATGGTGATCTGGACCTGGAACTCGATTACCTCATGGCAAAAGGTGCTAATTCAGGGATCTACTTACAGGGAAGATATGAGATTCAGTTGCTCGATAGCTGGGGTACTACTACGCCGCGCGCATCAGACAATGGTGGTATCTACGAACGTTGGAACGATAGTAAACCAGAAGGCCAGCAAGGTTATGATGGCCATGCTCCCCGCCAGAATGTAAGCCGTGCTCCCGGGTTATGGCAACATATGAAGATTGCCTTCCAGGCACCCCGCTTTGACGCCGCCGGTAATAAAATTGCCGATGCGGTAATCTTAAAGCTGGAACTAAATGGTGTAACCATCCAGGAAAATGTAGTGCTGTCTGGCCCTACACGTGGCGCTATGCAAAATAATGAAGTCCCTTCCGGACCGCTCCGTTTACAGGGAGATCATGGGAGCGTGGCTTTCCGAAATATCGTGATCAGCAACTACAGCGCTCCGAAGCCAACGTTGCAGGATGTGAAGTACAGCGTATATAAAGGCCGGTTCGACAAGCAACCCGACTTCGCTACGCTGAAACCTGTTGCTACCGGCACTGCCGCTCAACTAACACCTAACATCACCGGCTTACCGGACAATGAATTCCTGGTACGCTACACCGCTACCTTATCGGTAAAAACAGCTGGTAAATATGGTTTCAATCTTCATACTTCCGGCGGTCCGGGTATGCTGAAAGTAAATAACCAGGCAGTGATCAATCCACGTGGATGGGATGGCAATGGCACTATTGAACTGCAGCCAGGCGACTATCCTGTGGAAGTACTGTATGCTAAAAATACAGACTGGGCCAAAGCTTCCCTGACCTTATCGGTGAAAGAAGCCGGTATCCGTGAATTTGTTATCAGCGATACCAATGTACCAGTAGATGATCCTACCGATCCTATCCTGGTAAACGCCAACGAAAATACCGTATTGCGCAGCTTTATGGATGTACGTGGCGGCAAACGCGTGGTACATGCTGTATCAGTAGGTAGTCCCGCTAAGGTGCATTATACCTACGATATGGACAATGGTTTACCCATGCAGGTATGGCGCGGAGAATTCCTCAACACCACCCCGATGTGGCACGACCGTGGCGATGGTTCTTCCCGTCCAATGGGTACGGTGCAGGTCCTGACCAATCAGCCTTCCCTGGCCATTGAGAAACTGGCCAGCAAAGAAGCCGCCTGGACTGCCGACACTACCGGCACCGGCTTCCGCCCAACAGGTTATGCCCTCGATGAAAGTGGCAAACCTACTTTCCATTACAATGTATATGGTACCGCTGTAACAGATGATATCAGTGTGCTGCCTGAAAATCAGGGTATTCACCGTACCGTTACGGTACAACAACCTGCCGCTGACCTGTATCTGCGTATAGCCGTAGGCGATAGTATAACACAGGTGTCTCCCGGTTTATACGTGATCGGTGATAAATCTTATTATGTGAAGATGGACGATGCCAAGGCAAATCCCATCATCCGCAACCAGAACGGCCGCGCCGAACTGATCGTGCCGGTACAGGCTAAAACAGGTTATGCGGTTATCTTCTAAGCAGCAATACTAATGACTATTATGAAACTGAAATATAAAAGAATTACAGCAGGAATAGCCGCAGGTATGTTCCTGATGACGACTGCTATCACCTCCGTAAAAGCGCAGGAATCTCCCAAGGAAGAGGACTTTTTCCGCATTGCGCGTATCAGTTCCCCGGAAGGTACCCTGCTCGAAGTAGGTGGCTTATGCACCCTTCCCAATGGCGACCTGGGCGTAGCTACCCGCCGTGGTGATATCTTTATTGTAGAGAATCCAACCAGCAACAAACCTTACTTCAAAAAAGTAGCTTCCGGGCTGCATGAAGTACTGGGACTGGCCTACAAAAATGGTTCCCTCTACTGCGCACAACGTGGTGAACTGACAAAAATGACCGATACCAACATGGACGGTAAGATGGATCTGTTCGAAACAGTATTCTCCTGGCCTTTATCCGGTCACTATCATGAATATAGTTTCGGTCCCGTACTGGGCCCCGATGGCTCCTTCTTTGTATCCGGTAACGTAGCCTTCGGCGACGAAGAGTGGTGGCGTGGTGAAAGCCGTGTTCCCTGGAGAGGCTGGATGATGCACATCACCGAAGACGGTAAAATGGAACCATGGGCAACCGGTTTCCGTTCCCCATGCGGTTTAGGTACCATCGATGGTGAACTGTTCTACACAGAAAACCAGGGCGACTGGATGGGTTCCGGTGGACTCACCCACGTGAAGAAAGGTAGCTTCGTAGGCCACCCTGCCGGTTTACGCTGGACAGGTATGCCTAACTCCCCTGTGAAACTGACCACAGAAGAACTGTATGCCAAAGTAGATCCGCGTTTCCGCAGAGATGCCAATGGCAACGCCATCAAACCAGAGAACGTAGAAAACGAAAAGTTTGTTACGCTCTTTGATATGAAGAAATATTTTCCTGAAGTACAGCTGCCTGCAGTATGGCTGCCACACGGTGTTTTAGGAATCTCCAACTCACAGCTCACCACCATTCCGGACGGCGCTTTTGGTCCTTTCGCCAAACAAGTGCTGATCGGTGACCAGGGACAAAGCAAGATTATGCGCGTGTACCTGGAAAAAGTAAAGGGCGAATACCAGGGCGCTGCCTGGGATTTCAGAAGCGGATTCCAGTCCGGTGTACTGCGCCTCGCCTGGGGTAAAGATGGTTCCCTCTTTGTGGGTGAAACCAACCGTGGATGGGGTTCTGCCGGTGATGCCAATCAGGGCCTCCAACGCCTCGTATGGAACAACCGCGTTCCTTTTGAAATGAGAACCGTAAACGCGATGCCTGATGGTTTTGAAATCACCTTCACACAGCCGGTAGATAAAAAGTATGCAGAAGATATCGCTTCCTATAATGTAGAAAGCTTTATCTACAAATATCACCCGGTATACGGCAGCCCTACTGTGAACTCAGAAAAGCTGACCATCAAAGGTGTACAGGTATCTCCTGATGGCATGAAAGTGCGACTGGTCATTGATGGCCTGCGTCAGTACTACATTCACAAACTGAGCCTGAATGGTATCCGTACCACCGAAAGAGCTTACTCACTGGTGCACCCGGATGTATACTACACCCTGAACAATATTCCTGATGGTGATAAACTGCCGGTATCTGCCCTGAGCACCAAAAACTCAGCTACCAAAGCAGCGACCACCGCTACCAAAGTGGCCGATGCAAAAGCAGCATCCACTGCCGCTACACCAGCAGCAGCCAAAGCATTAACCTACGAACAGGTAAAACCTTTGCTGAATAAATACACCTGCTCTTCCTGTCATAATCCTGACAAAAAACAAGTAGGTCCTGGTTTCAGAGACGTAGCTAAAAGGAACTATTCAGTAGCAAAAATATTGGCGCTGATCAAAAATCCTAAGCCGGAAAACTGGCCTGGCTATCCAACGCCAATGCCTCCTTTCCCGCAGGTGCCACAAGCGGATGCGGCAAAGATTGCCACCTGGATCAACTCTCTTAAATAAGTAAAAGAGCGATTTTTTGTCTTTCCCAGGATTATACTGATTTTTTGGGATTTTACTTTTTTGATTTAAAAAGATTAGCGAAGATAGAAGCGGGTGTTTGCTTTTATCTTCGCTAATCTTTTTTTAATCCAGTAAAACAACATCCGGAAAATCAGTATAATCAGTATAATCCTGGGAAAGACAAACTCCGCTGCATTAATTTTTCTGAAACACCTTTTGAACTTTTTCTGGCAAACACCTGTTAACTATGTATGACTATGAAAAACACTATTGCAGCAGCTCAATCCTCCTGTATTTGTTTTTCCCCTGATATTAATTTTTTTAAATAAATAAGATACGGTTGATAAACAGGCACAGCATCTTGTAATGGTTCAAGATGTGCAGGGGCGGGCCCTTGAGCGATGTAGCGGCCCGCCCTTTTTTTCTTTAGGTTAGGTTAAACATAAACCCGATACCGTAAATATTCCGGATACTGATGTTTTCATTGCCCTGGAAGTATTTGCGGAAGCGGGATACAAAAACATCCAGACTTCTCCCCACAAAATAATCATTGGCTCCCCACACCTGGTGCAGGATATCTTCCCGCCGGATCACTTTATTACTGTTGTGATAAAAATGTAGCAGCAGGTCACTTTCCAGCGGTGTTAAAATCGTTTCTTTCCCATTCGGCGCTACCAGTTTCAGCGAATCCTTATGAAAGCGCATGCCGCCTAACTCAATGGCATTGACGGTGGCAATACTATTAACCACCTGGTTTCGTTTAAGGATATTTTTGATGCGCAATACCAGTTCATCTACGTCAAATGGTTTTACGATATAATCATCTGCACCAATTTTCAGCCCATATAAACGATCTTTCTTTTCGCCTCGTGCCGTCAGAAAAAGGAAAGGCACATTTGGCTGTATTTTCATAACGCTTCGGGCAAATTCAAAGCCATCCATTTCAGGAAGATTAATATCTATCAACAGAATATGCCATGCCTGTGGCGTGGCGGTAAAGGCTTCCAATGCAGCCTGCCCGTTTTGCTGCCAGTCAACAGTAAAGTCCATCAGCTCCAGGTATTGCTTCACTACATTACCCAGGTCCATTTCATCTTCTACCAGCAGAATGTGATGTTTCATGTGAGGTTGTTTTTGTAGGTATGCTAATTGTAAATGTACTGCCAGCTCCTGGCTCACTTTGGACCCTGATTTTCCAGCCATGCGTATCAACGCATTGCTTTACATAATAAAGGCCAAGTCCCAAACCCTTGGTGGGCTTGGAAAGACGGGGCTGATGACGATAGAATTTTTCAAAAATATGGCGTTGGGTATTGGCATTCATACCAATACCATTATCTTTTATGATCAGTTCCAGTCCTTCATTTTGTGGCACAATGCTGAGCGTAATTTCCTTCTGTGTTTGATCATTATACTTCACCGCGTTGTCGAGAATGTTTTGCAGTAATGTCGTAAAATGAAAGGTGTCGGTTTCAATATGCGCAGGAATGTCATTTTTGATGAATGTAAAACAGATGGTTTGATTAGCCGTATTCAGACTGTACACGGCTATTATTTCAGTGATCAGTTCCTGCAGATCATTGGTGGTCCGTTTGAGCTCCAGTTTTTCGGTCGCTGCAATATTGATTACTTTTTCTACCAATAGTTTCAGGCGTTCTGCCTGCCGGTGAATGATCACCGACAAAGCGGTGACGCTTTGTTTATTGCCCAGTGTTTTTTCGTTCTGAATATTTTTATTGGCGACAATAATAGCCGTAATCGGTGTATTGAATTCGTGCGTAATATTATTGATGAAGTCCGATTTCATGTCGGACAAATGTTTTTGCCGGATCCATTTATGCAGCGTAATGCCAAAGAGTGTTACCACTGCCAGTAGCGTTAGTATACCAGGCAGAATGGTATATCTCATTTGTTGCAGCACCAGCGTACGGCGGTTAT
>NZ_DATCVJ010000688.1:0-7908 GCF_036566945.1 Chitinophaga sp.
GGCAGCAGCTACCTGGTAGGTGACAGCGCGTTATTGCAATGCGCCACCAAACGCAATACGGTTATTCTAACCACTTTGCAGGGCAGGTTCCTCTGGTTAATGAGAACAGGCATGTCGTCTTACCGCGCGTCGTTTATTCCAGCAGAAAGACTGGCGCCTTACATCGCGCAACCAGCCTATACACATTAAATGTCAACACAAAAAAAACAACACATGAGAAGCTTATTAGTGATTAGTGGGATAGCCATAGTGGGATTTGCCATCATTTCTTCCTGTGGCTCCTCCGTTGAAGGCAAAACTACCGCCGCAGCCACTGTGGCTCCCACAGAACAATATATTACCGCAGATACCACACTGATTCCTCATGATGCTTTTGGTGAAGCCGTACGCTATGGCCGGGAGCTGATGATGAATACAGCCCTTTATATAGGCCCGGATGGTAGCGCAGGTAAGTTTCTCGGCAACAAAATGAACTGCACCAATTGCCATCAGGATGCAGGCACCAAAGCCTTTTCCTTCAACCTGATGTCATCGCACGATAACTACCCGCAATACAGAGGCCGGGAAGGTAAAGTACTCACACTCGCAGAAAGAATTAACAACTGCGTGATGCGGCCACACAACGGCAAACCGCTCCCGCTGGACAGCAAAGAAATGGTGGCGTTTCTCTCCTACCTGAAATGGATCAGCACTTTTGCACCGAAAGACAAACCATTTAAAGGGGCTAAAAACCTGCATGTTACGTTTCCGGATGTTGCGGCCAACCCGCAACATGGTCAGCTGTTGTACCAGGAAAACTGCTCCCGCTGTCATGGCCCCAACGGGGAAGGACAATGGAATGCAGATAAAAGCACCTATGTATATCCGCCACTATGGGGCAGCACGGCTTATCAACCCGGTTCCAGTATGCACCGTGTGATCAAACAGGCAGAATGGCTAAAAAACAATATGCCTTTTGATAAAGCCCTTCCAGGCAAACCATTCCTCACCGATCAGGAAGCATTGGATATCGCCGCTTTCGTGAACAACGATCAGATTCACCCAAGACCCAATCCAAAAAGTTTCGACTATCCGCACGTAGCGGAAAAAGCCATCGACTACGACCATGGCCCGTTTGCAGATACTTTTTCTGTAGCGCAACATAAATACGGTCCTTTTCTTCCGATCATCAGCTACTGGAAAGAAAAAGGCATGAAAGCAGTTTACTAAGCAGCTATAAAAAGAAAAGGGGTTGACCACGATCGTGATCAACCCCTTTTCTTTTTTATCAAACTACGTTTACTTCAAGGTGATAATCCCCACATTAGACACCTCGCCTGTCTTTACCGCTACCGCAGCAACAGTGGTATCTTTTAAAATGCCATCGCCTGCAAAGGCAACATTATAAGTACCTGCATTCAATCCTGCAATTACATATGCACCTGTTAATGCATCTGGAATGGCAGCAGCTACCGTGTCGGTATTCTGAATAGCAAATACGCCTTTCACATGCAATAATGGCAACGCAATCCCCTTAATAGTACCACCGGTAGCCGCTGTGTAAGTACGGATCACTGGTTTCAGGATGTACTTGTTGCTGCCTGTAGTAACAATAGAGCGATTGGCGTCAAAATCCAGCCACAAACGATATTCAATATTAGCTACCAGTTTGGCGTGGATATTCAGCTTTAATCCGGACTGTTGTGCCGAAGGTGTTTCCAGCGGATAAGAAGCACCATTGATCACTACGCTGTTGTTTGCTCCCAATACTAACCTGATCTGGGAAATGGTACCGGCGGGTATCTCCTGTGATGCCAGCAAGGTATCTAATCCATTCCTGAACTTCAGGAGATCATATACGCCAGGACGCAGTATGGGAAGCGATTGCCAACCTGTGCTGACAGCATCATCGGCGGAGGCATTTACCTGGATGTCTTTGATGTCAATGTACACAGCATCATAAGGTGCAGGCGCATCTGTGAGATATACACTCAGCCGGGAATTTACGCCGCTGGAAGAATCACTCTTGCTGCATGCATTTAAAAATAGCAAAGACGCTGATACCAACATGAATGTGGTAAAGAAATGGTTTTTCATGATTAAAAATTGAATAACAGTTTTCGGTTAAAATTAATTTTGGCGCTCACAAAGATAGTAACAGATTTGAATAAATAAAAATCTATATATGATATAGCTCCTCAACATATAGCTTTATGAAAAGGCAAATGGCAAAAACTGTACCTGAAATGAAAAGCCGGCAGATCAAACAGTTGTATAACGCGATAGAGAAACTCGATCTCCCTTTGTAGATTATTGTCCTACTTTTGTAAAGACAGTGGATGCGTAGTGGTAAACGCATCACAGCAAGACTTAACAGCAGAAAATTTGAATGAATGCCAGTCAGTAAGAATGAAACCGGATATACCCGCAAACAGGAAGTCGTAAATGGCCTGATACATGGCCTGGGTATTATCTTTGGCGTGAGTGCGTTACCAATGTTGGCAGGTATTGCCGCCACCCACAATAATACACCCGGCATTGTAGGCGCCTGTATTTATACCTTCTGCTTTATATTACTTTTCACCAACTCCACTATTTATCATTTATCGCAGGAAGTGGCTATTAAAAAGCTGTTTCTCGTATTTGACCATATCAGCATTTACTTTTTAATTGCCGGCACGTATACCCCTTTTCTGCTGGTATATATGAACAATGCTTTCGGGATTACGCTGTTATCGGTTTTGTGGGGACTCACCCTGGTGGGCGTATTCTTTAAAACATGGTTTACGGGAAAATATGATATTGTGTCTACCATCATCTACCTGGCTATGGGCTGGATTATGGTGGCAGGGGGCCGTCGTTTCTTTGATACCCTGCCTTTGCCGGTAATGATTATGCTGGCCATTGGCGGCGGGTTATATACCATTGGCGTTATTTTCTATATCTGGGATAAATACAAGTATACCCATGCCATCTGGCATTTCCTGGTGCTGGCAGCAGCTATTTGCCATTATGTGGCGGTATTGCTGGCCATGTAATCTTCTCAAAAAAATTATCAGCCACTCATACCCGGCTGATAATTTTTTTCTGCCCACATCTTTTTACGGAAATCAGTAGGGTTAATGCCCGTATATTTTTTAAAGGTTCTGTTGAGATGACTTTCGTCTGTAAAGCCCAGCTCCTCCACTATTTCACTCATCCGCATATCACTGTACTGTAAACGTGTTTCCACCAGTTTCAACTTATAATTGGTCACGTAGCGCTGTATGCTTTCCCCGGTTACCTTCTTCACATATTCACTAATATAATTTTGGGAGATGTTAAACTTCGCAGCCAGTTTCTCTGCCCGTAACTTTTCCGGGTAGTATATATTCTGGTGTATGTAACTCAGTATTTCGTTGGATACTTCACTGTTCACCACAGGGTTTTCCGGCTTCACCAGCGATACGTTTCGGGCTACGATGGTGATGATCGTATTCACCAGTTGCTGCACTACTTCATTACGCAACGATTGCTCTTTAGGGTACTCCAGGATCAGCGCATTCACGAGCGCCCTTACAATCGGCTTATCGTCTGTATTCCGCAAAATACAGCCCGGAAAATGATGATTATTCAGGAAGATATACTCCAGTTTCTTTGCCCAGTCACCCAGATTGCTATGGGTATTGCCCGTTCGCTGTGCTTCCAGGTAAATCCCGTTAAAACGGATAAACACAAAGGCCGTCCGCTCTTTTATCCTGGTATATTGGGTATCCTGGGGCATAAACAGGAAAAGGTTCTCCGGCTCATACTCAAAGGTGTGCTGGTTATTATGCAATGTGCCCGTCCCTTTCAGGATATATACCAGTTCAAAAAAATTGTTCCGGTGCTTTCCCATCGGGCAAACATCACCCTCGCAATATTTGATATCAAACGGCGTAAAAAGATTGACTACTTCCATAACCTGATAATGTACAAAATGAACCCCTGTTTGTACAAGGGGATACCTGCAAATTTATTGGAATTTTGACTCATCAAATCACAAAAACAAATTTATCACATATGAAAGCAATCGTATTACAACAGACAGGCGGCGTGGAAAACCTCGTTATTAAAGACATTCCGGTTCCTGCTATAAAAGATCATGAAGTATTAGTGCGTAATAAAGCCATTGGTATTAACCCGGTAGACAGCTTCGTAAGAGCCAATGATTGGGCCATACCGGTGTTCGTAAAGCCAAATGAAGGGGAAGATATCATACTCGGCTGGGATATCTCCGGTGAAGTGGTTGCTGCCGGTAAAGACGTTACCAACTTCAAAGTAGGCGACGAAGTATTTGGTATGATCAATTTTACGGGTCATGGTAAAGCCTACGCAGAATATGTAGCCGCTCCGGCCAACCAGATAGCTGCGAAGCCCGCCAATACTTCCCATGAAGAAGCCGCAGCTGCTTCCCTGGCAGCCCTCACCGCCTGGCAGGCATTGGTGACCTACGGTCATATAAAGAAGGGCGATAAAGTCCTGATCCATTCCGCTGCCGGCGGTGTAGGACACTATGCTGTACAAATAGCTAAACACTTTGGCGCCTATGTAATCGGTACTTCTTCCGCCGCTAAAAAAGAAGCGGTGCTTGGCTTCGGTGCAGATGAACACATCGACTACAACGCACAGGCATTCGAAACCATCGTCACAGATGCCGACATCGTACTCGATTCCCTTGGCATTCCCGGACACCTGCAACGCTCCCTTGCTGCCACTAAGAAAGGAGGCCGCCTGATTAGTATCCTCGCCTTCTTCGATGAGGCACTGCAACAACAGGCTGCCGAAAAAGACGTATTTATTCACCGTCTCAGCGTAGTATCCAACGGCGACGATGCCAAATCCATTGCGGCATTGCTGGCACAAGGCGCCCTGCGATCCGATGTTTCCCATACTTTCCGTTTTGAGGAAATAGGACTGGCACATGAACAGGTGGCTACCGGTAAAACACAAGGAAAAATCGTAGTTAGGTTGTAAGTATAGTGAGCGTGAACCGCTCCCGCAAACAGTTGTCGGGAGCGTTCTTTTCACCTGTTTATTCCCAAAAAAGTAGCTGCTGCAGCAACTGCAGCAGCTATAATAACAAGCAGACAACAAGAGTACATAAGCGTTACCAGAACTTCACATAAATGACCGATAACAACAACAAAATAGTTACAATTAATATCACAGAAGATGGTTTCAGTTTAAACATCTCATAGTCCAGCGCAAACGCCTTGGCACTCACTTTAGGACCCGCCAGACTAATGCACACCATCACTATCACCGTTGTCAGGAAAGACCAACCCAAACTGATAAAGAACGGAATTTCATACACCCCTGCCGCATTATGAAAAGCGGTATACAGGATGGTTTCCGGACCAAATATCCGCACCGCTACCTGGTTGAAAAATAACGAAGCCGCGAAACCTGTAATGATCCCCGCAATAGCAGCAGTACCACTGGTTCTTTTCCAGAACATGCCTAATATAAAAGTGGCAAATACTCCCGGACTGATAAAGCTGGAATATTTCTGTACAAACGTATACCCGCCAGCACCGCCAATATCCAGCAAATCATTCCAGGTAAAAAGTACCCCAACAATGATGGCTGCTACAATGGTGAGTCGTCCAATCCACACCAGTTGTTTTTCATCGGCCTGCGTATTAATATATTTTTTGTACACATCTAACGTAAAAATAGTAGAAATACTATTCGATTTCCCCGCCAGCGATGCTACAATGGCCGCCGTTAATGCAGCCACTGCCAACCCTTTCAAACCTGCGGGCAGTAAAGTCAGGATGGCCGCGTAAGCCCCGTCTTTATGTCCGCCTTCCAGTTGTGGTAAATGCCCGTGCTGATACAACACATAAGCCACTACGCCCGGCAGCATTACAATCACCGGCATCAGTATTTTAAGTAACCCGGCAAATAAAATACCCGTACGCGCTGTTTGCAAATCAGCCCCCAGTGCGCGTTGTGTAATGTACTGATTACAACCCCAGTAATTCAGGTTGCTGATCCATTGCCCCGCGATATACATACCAAATCCCGGCAGGATCAGGTATTTATTCACATAGTCCTGCGGCGCCGCCACAGCAGGCTTCTTTAGCATCATATGAAAATGATCCGGCGCTTCCTGCATCAGGATATTAAATCCGGCCAGCACATCTTTCCCCATGCCGAATTTTTCACTCACTACCGTTAACGCCATATAAGTAGTGGCCAGTCCGCCTACTATCAATACACCTACCTGTATTACATCGGTATAACCAATTACTTTCATGCCCCCCAGGGTGATGATCACGGAGAAGATAGCCAATGCCACCATCACTTCGTGAAAATAAGCACCGCCCAGCAGTCCGTTGATGGCCAGCGCACCCAGGTAAAGGATGGAAGTCAGGTTAACAAACACATATAAAAACAACCAGAATATCGACATGATTAAAGCCACCGTTTCATTGTACCGCGTTTTCAAAAACTGCGGCATGGTGTAGATCTTGTTTTTGATATAAACCGGCATCAGGAATACCGCTACGATGATCAGCGCGGCCGCCCCTACCCACTCATACACAGATACGGCAATGCCTACAAAGAAGCCATCTCCGCTCATGCCTATAAATTGCTCTGCTGAAATATTAGACGCAATGATAGAAGCGCCAATGGCCCACCACGTGAGTGAACCCTCTGCCAGAAAAAAATTCTTAGATGCACTTACTACGCCCTTCTTCTTCTTTTTATAAATCCAATAACCATAGGAAGCAACAATTATAAAATACAATGCAAATACCAGGTAGTCTTTTAAGACAAGTTGATTACTCATAAGTGGATCGGGTTGATCAGCAGTTTTAACGACGTGGATAAAAATACCTGGATGGAATATAATCACTTTCCCGGGTCAAAAAAAATCAAAAAAGGATTATCCGGGTGGAGGTCATGTACTGTAAATGTGTGCACCCATCCCCGATAATCCTTTAGCTACTTTGCGCGTTGGTCAGAACTTTAAAGTAGATGGCAAATATTTGGCCACCAGATCTTCATAATAAGGTTTCAACACCTTCCAGTCTGGCGGAACAGGACTCTTGGAATACAAATCGTATGGATTGAACAGGTCTACCCATTTAAACATTTCCACATCATGCGCATTCATTAAGTGGCCATAGGCATGCTCTCTGTGCTGCGGATAAAAAGAATGGTAACGCAACATGTACAATGCCGGTTCCGGCAAATGATCCTTCATGATCTGGTAAATGTATTCATCATGTCCCCAGCTCAGGTGCACATTGTTCAAACCACAGTTAGGTTCATATACCCCGTATTTGGTGTTGTAATCGGGGTTGTTGATATCCGGATTATTTTTGAAAAATTCAGGGAACACGATCTTGTCAGAAAATGCGCAACCTACCGGAAAGGTATCTCCTACTACGGCCCATTGCGGCTCTCCAAACAAACAGAGTACTTTACCCATGTCGTGAAACAAACCGGTTAATACCATCCAGTCGGGATGCCCGTCTGCACGGATAGCTTCGGAGGTTTGCAGTAAATGCTGGAACTGATCCAGGTCAGTGTCCGGATCGGAATCATCTACCAGCTGGTTCAGGAAATCAAATGCATCCCATACCGACATTTCTCTTTTATCAAAAGAAAGAAATTCACGTTCTTTTTCTTTTACAAATGCATAAGACTGATAGGTATGATTCAGGCGGTAAAATTCACGCACCGTATCCCTGGGAGGCGCATCATAATTCCGGAATTCGGCAGTGCTTTTTTCCTTATTAATATTGGCAGGATCCGGATATCGCTCCAGTAAATCATCTTCCCATTGATCCAGCGATTGAAGCGGTACAGGATTAGGTTGTCCGTTAACGTTATCCATAATATCAGATTTTTAAAAAGTTCGTGGAAAAGAAGAAATATATCCTGCTCTAAATA
>NZ_DATCVJ010000689.1:0-5830 GCF_036566945.1 Chitinophaga sp.
ATGGATGGGATTGCCGCCAGCAACGAAAATATTCTCATCATTGGCGCTACCAATGCGCCGTGGAGCCTGGACCCGGCCTTCCGCCGCCCCGGCCGCTTTGATAGGATCATTTTTGTGGCACCGCCGGAAGCTGATGGCAGAGAAGAAATACTGAAACTGCAACTACGCAATAAACCAGTAGGAGATATCAATTACAACGCATTGGCGAAAGCAACACCCGGTTATTCCGGCGCAGATCTCAAAGCAATTGTAGATATTGCTATTGAAGAAAAACTGCTCGAAGCATTGCAAAAAGGCGTGCCACAGCCCATCACACAGAAAGAATTATTAAAAGCCGCTAAAATACATAAACCTACCACAAGGGAATGGTTTAATACTGCCCGTAATTATGCGCTGTATTCGAATGAAACCGGTCTTTATGATGATGTATTGAAATACCTGGATATTAAGAAATAACGTTTATGGCTGTATTAATTCAGCGCGCTCAGATATTGCTACAACAAGGCCGCTTTGACGACGCCTTTACTGCGCTGCGTCAGCACCTGAGCACCAATGCACATGATACAGAGGGCCTTTATCTGCTGGCAGTATGCTACCTGGAAACAGGCAATACCGCAGAAGCAGAACAGGTAGCTGCCTATACACTCAGCTTTGCTCCCTACGATGACCGGTTCCTGTATCTGCAGTCAAGGATAGCATCCATCAAAAATCAATATAATGAGGCGATCAGGGCTATTAGCAGCGCAGTAGCGATCAACCCCCACTACTCGCATTATTTTGCCATGTGGAGCCAGATATTACTGAATAAAAAGGAATATGAAGCCGCGCTACGCAAAGCAGACGAAGGGCTGGCACTTAATCCGGAAGATGAAGCCTGTTTAAATCTTCGTTCCCATGCCTTATTTAGTTTGGGAAGAAAAGAAGAAGCATTCTCTGGTTTGCACGAAGCCCTGGAACATAATCCGGAAAACGCTTATACCCACGCCAATCTTGGTTGGAAGTGGCTGGAAGCCCGCAATCACCGCAAAGCACTCGAACATTTCAGGGAGTCTTTAAAAATAGATCCTAACAATGAAGTAGCCCGGAATGGGATGGTACAGGCCATGAAAGCCAGGTACTGGTTATACCGGCAGTTCCTGAACTATTCGTTCTTTATGGGACGTCAGAAAGCCCGTACCCAGTGGGCTATTATTATTGCTATTTTTATACTCACACAAATTGCCAATCAGTATTTTTTCCCGCTGTACGTCATACTCGCATTAATGGCTATTTCTACCTGGTTAATTACACCGGTGAGTAACCTGTTTCTGCGCCTCAATCCATATGGCAGATACGCACTGAGCCCGGAACAAACAAAGGTCTCCAATATTGTAGGCATCCTGTTAGGGGTTACACTACTCTCCGGTACAGCCTTTATGATCAGTGGTATTAACGGTCTGCTGGCGTTATGTATTTGTACTGGCGTGATGTTGTTACCTTCTGCAGGATTGTATGTCTCAGAAAGAAAAAAGAGCCGCAATTTTACCAGATGGTATGTAGCAGGACTGGCCTTATTGGGGGTGTTGGGAGTAGGTTTTGCTTTTTGGAAAAATGACCCTTTTAATATATTCGTTACCGTTATGCTGATAGGGGTTTTCGGATACCAGATTTTAGCAAATTATATACTCACGAAAGAAGGATAAAAAAAGAGCTTATAAACAAGAAAGCCTTCCGTTAAACGGAAGGCTTTCTTGTTTATAACATAAACGTATATACGTAATTAAGCATCGATCTTTGCATACTTCGCATGAGATTCAATGAATGCTCTGCGTGGTGGAACTTCGTCACCCATCAGCATACTAAACACACGGTCAGCTTCTGCAGCACTTTCAATAGTTACCTGTTTCAACGTGCGGTGTTCAGGATTCATAGTAGTATCCCACAGTTGTTCTGCGTTCATCTCTCCCAAACCTTTATAACGCTGAATGGTTACGCTGTCTTCTTTACCGGCACCGGCCAGTTTCAGGGTAGCAGCTTTACGCTCATCTTCTGTCCATGCGTAAGTTTGTTCCTTACCTTTTTTCACGAGGTACAGTGGTGGTTGTGCAATGTATACATAACCCTGTTCTACCATCGCTTTCATATAACGGAAAATGAAAGTCAGGATCAGTGTCGCAATGTGACTACCATCCACGTCAGCATCCGTCATGATGATGAGCTTGTGATAGCGCAGTTTGGAAAGGTTCAGCGCTTTATCATCTTCTTCTGTACCAATAGTTACACCCAGTGCAGTAAAGATGTTCTTGATTTCATTATCCTCGTAGATCTTATGCTCCATAGCTTTCTCTACGTTCAGGATCTTACCACGCAGTGGCAGAATCGCCTGGTAGTTACGGTTACGGCCTTGTTTGGCAGTACCACCCGCGGAATCTCCTTCGACAAGGTACAATTCACATTTGGTAGGATCGTTATCAGAGCAGTCAGCCAGCTTACCAGGTAAACCACTACCGGTCATCACGCTCTTGCGTTGTACCAGCTGACGGGCTTTACGGGCAGCTTCGCGGGCTTGTGCAGCCAGCACTACTTTATTGATAATCGTTTTTGCCTCACGTGGATTTTCCTCCAGGAATGCATCCAGTACAGCGGCTACAGAGCTGTCTACCACACCCATTACATCGGAGTTACCGAGTTTGGTTTTGGTTTGACCTTCAAACTGTGGCTCTGGAACTTTCACACTGATGATGGCACTTAATCCTTCACGGAAGTCATCACCGGTTACTTCGATCTTCGATTTCTCGAACATCTTATTCTTATCACCATAAGATTTGAATACACGGGTAATAGCGCGGCGGAAACCGGCTACGTGTGTACCTCCTTCAATGGTGTTGATGTTATTAACGTAAGAGAAAATGTTTTCACTGAATGCATCGTTATACACCAGCGCTACCTCTACTGATACATTGGAAACAGGCTCATGTACTTCTACATAAATCGGAGTTGGTAACAACGGGTTGCGACGGCCGTTCTTATCAAGCATTTGGATAAATTCTTTGATACCACCTTCGCTGTAGAAAGTTTCAGAGAAATTATTGCCTTCTTCATCCTTTTCGCGCTCATCAGTTAAAGTAATCTTGATTTTCCGGTTCAGGTAAGATAATTCGCGTAAACGACCTGCGAGTATTTCGCGGTTATAGGTAGTTTCCTTGAAAATTTCACCATCCGGTTTGAAATGGATGGTAGTACCGGTTACTCCACTAACGCCTATTTCGCGTACAGAGTACTGTGGTACACCGCGGTGAAATTCCTGCTCAAACAATTTGCCTTCAGTTTCTACTGTTACATGCAATACGTCACTCAGGGCATTCACGCAGCTCACACCCACACCGTGCAAACCACCGGATACCTTATAAGTGTTCTTGTCAAATTTACCACCGGCGTGGAGTACAGTCATTACAACTTCCAGTGCAGAACGGCCTTCCTTAGGCATGATACCAACAGGAATACCACGGCCATCATCCTTTACGCGGATAGAGTTATCCTCCAGAATGGTAACGTCAATATTTTTGCAGTATCCGGCGAGGGCTTCATCAATCGAGTTATCAACCACCTCATAAACCAGGTGGTGGAGACCCTTGATGCCAATATCGCCGATATACATGGCTGGACGCTTACGTACGGCTTCCAGACCTTCCAATACCTGTATACTCCCCGCATCATATTTGTTGCTGCTGGGGCTGGGTGCTTGCACTAATTCTTCGCTCATATGTTGGTGTAAAATCTATTAGAAATAAAATCGGTAGACAATCATGCAAAAATACGAAAAATAAGCCTTATTTCCACAAAAGAATGCCTGTTTTTAAGCAGTGAGGGTAGCCCAATTTTCTATTACAGGTTTCCCGCCCCAACTACGTCTTTTACCCCTTTAAATAAAGTTTTCCACACCAGGTTAAAATACGATTTTCGGATGTCCCGCTCGTACGCAACGGTGGCTATACGTACTTTTTCATCCCTCAATGGATTGGAATCTTTGATAACCAATGAATTAGCGAGTAGGCTGACCAGTCCTTTCCGCTTAAATCCCTTATGATCGTCATCCTGCTTCAAAACGGCTATTTTCAGGTTCTGATACAGTAATTTTATATGCCCTGCCGCCTTTCGTTCATCTCCTTTAATATTAAAGGTTAGTTCCTTAATATCACAGGAACGGATTTCGACTTTCCCCAATGGCTTGGTCACCACATTTAGGTCTTTCCCATTCATATCGTTAAGCAGCCCGGAAACTCCAAAGCGGCCGGCCTTATCATTCAGGGTAAAATCAAACCTGGCGGTGAGTTTCCCGCTTTGCATAAAGACGGCGTCAAAATTGGCCGTCATCCGGTTGTTTTTGGCAACCAGACTGTCAATATTGGTGATATTTCTAAAAAGGCCGTGTACATGGCTAAAGTTTATATGCCCGGTCTGTGCGGTGACCGGGCTCAATTCTTTATACTCAATGTTTATATTATTGCAGGTAAGGGTATCAATGCTCAGGGGTACTCTCAGCTGACTCAATAACTGGTGAGGATATTGCCCCAATTTATTTCCGGGCGGCATAGGTAGCATTCTGTTCCGGTAAATTTCAATGCTGCCCCCCTGTATTTCCACCCGCTGTGTCCATATTTGCTGCTCCTGCAACAATAACCGGGGATTCAGGTGATGTAAACTGATATCATTGAGTACCATTACATACCGGTCCTGTTGAACGCCTGTTTTTTTCTGAAAGGCTTCTTTATCATACCGTGGCTGTACCTCAAACCGGCCAAGATGCAGGGTGCGCTGCGCCGCATCGTACCGGATGCCCCGTACGTTCAGCCAGTAAAGACTGTCGCGGGTCCTGTTCATATAATCCCGCATCCCTATTTCGTAATTGCGGGCATATAAAAAGCGGGTAGGATCATTCAGGGCAAGGGAATCTATCAGGAAATCATTGATATGCACACTTAAGTTATGAAACTCATGCAAAACATGGGAGGAGTCTTTCCTCGTAAAAATATACTTAAAATTAGTGCTGTCCAGTACGAGGGTGCCTATAAAAATAGACTTCATTTTGGCCGATATATGCTGATAGGCCGTTTGGGGCTTACTGGTATCTTTCACAGTAGCGTTTTGCTCCATGATAATGCTCGGACCAGTTACCGTAAGTGAACCCGCATTCAGCTCTTTTCCCATGAAATAACGCCACGGTTTGAAATATTTCAGTTCCAGTTTGTCTACACTGATGGTATACACTTCGGAGGGCGCCCTTTGCTCGCGCAGCAGTCGCTGGTAAATCATCGTATCGGCTACCATAACGACTTTTTCCACAGTTACGCTGCCGGAAAGTACGTCCAGGCGCAGGCCTTTGAATTTTACCGTGTAAAGGCTATCCGATAGATCCGTCACATAACCGGGCAATTCCCGTTTTAAGAGCTTGTTCCAGTGACGGTTAAGGTACCAGCCAGTAACCAGTACCAATAGCATAAGACTGCCGAAAGTGATGAACACGATCTTTAGCAGCTTGCCTATATTAAATCCATTCTTTGCCATCAGTAAAGCATAAACGAAATTTATACCAATAAGTTCTGTCAGGGCGCAACTGCAAGCTAAAAGCAATCCATTTATGTTAGGGATGCTTTGTAACTGTATTGTCAAAACGTATTTGTTTAGGAAATGAATCCCTAAATTTGTGACCTCAATAACAGCACGGATTTAAAAAAATAGCTAAAGTGAAAGAAATACAGGAAATATTGGCATTAGCCATTCCGCAACCCGCGATGAGCGACCAGCTACAATTGGCGGAGCAGGATAGTGTGTCAGTCCCTGACTGTCTGGA
>NZ_DATCVJ010000690.1:0-1644 GCF_036566945.1 Chitinophaga sp.
ATTAAAATGAATATGATCTGGCGCCCATGCTCCTGCAAATCTATCCTTCTGCGCTTTATTTACTGCATTAAAATTCCAGCAGGCAATGCCATGCTGTCTGGCATATCCCATGATTTGCTGTGTTACCATGGAGATATATGGATTTGGATAATACGCTGTATGGTATATCGTCTTGTATTTTTTCTTGCCTACTTTTTTTCGGACACCTTTTCTTACGGCACGCATACAATCCGGCGGTGTAGTCAACAGAATATTTACGGCGGGATTTTGTTCCCGGATGAGTGATACGGCTTTATCTATTTCGTCTCTGAAGGCCAACGGGTCCAGTCGGCCATAGGCTTCGTTTGTTCCCAGGGAGATGATCACCAGCTGAGGTTTCAGCACTGCCATCTGGGCCAGGAGGATATTACTGATTTCATTGTAATGCTGATACATGGCGCCGTTGATGCCAACGCTGTGGTACAACACTCCATTATGGCCATTTTGCATCACAGCACCGTAAAAGCGGAAAGGGCCGGTGCCTGTACCTTCCCATCTTGCCTGAAATGACTGCGCCGTTTCTGAAAAGTCCAATGTTGCCATGCTCAACGTAGAGGGGCCCGGAAAAGGTGCAGGTGATATTGTTACGGTAGCACCGGGAACCACTAAGGTATTATTGGTATTTCCGGCATCGTACAGCAATTGTACCTGGCGGAAATCATTGTCCATGCTTCCTTCCGGTTTACCGGCGAAAGACAGCGTAGGTGCATCATTCAAAGAAGTAATGTCAATAGCGCCGGGGCCAAGTACATCGGATTTATTGCGGTCCACCACACGTTCCGACGACCATCTCACGGTGCTGTTCCACCTGAAATCTTCCGGGCCGTTGGTACCCGCCAGATTGTAGGGAAAAACATATCCTCTGCCCGCATAGCCAAACTGCCGTTGCAGCTGCGTTGCTATGGCCAGTGGAAAATAGCCTGCCTGCACATGGGAATCTCCCAGGTGAAGGATGGATATTACATTACTGTCTGCCGCGGAAAAGGAGTGAAAAACATTGTATAGCGCAGTATCCTGCTGAATGTTGTTAACGTTTACCTGTTGTGCATAAGTTGTAATACCGGCGAGTAACAATGATAGCACTGCCACCCATCTTTTTCTAAGGTTGTTGTGCCAGCCTGTATTCATTCATAATAGCTTTATAAAGCAGCGCTCCTACTTTGGCCGCTCCCGTTCTGTTAAAGTGTGTATAGTCCTTGTTGGCCATCACCGTATCTCCCTCTACCCACTTTACCATGGATCCTTCGCCACCCATCGCGGCGTAAAGGTTCCAATAGGCGGTACCGTGACTGGCAGCCAGATCATGCTGTACTTTCAGCAATGCTTCCACGCCTGGTGCGGTAATATATTTGTCGGCTTTTCTGTAAGATTTATCGGCAGCACCTATGACCAGGAAAGAAGTGCCCGGCAAATCCTGTCGCAGGGAATCCATTACTTTCTTCATAGGACGCTCATACCAGCTGTAGTCCGTCAGCTCCGGACGGAACAATATGTTAGCGCCATAGTGCATCACGATAAGGTCGTACGGGCGTTCCTGCTGCATACGACGTATCATGTCGGCAGAGAGATGCCCCAGTTCCACGCCACTGATACCTCTGAACGAGT
>NZ_DATCVJ010000691.1:0-3465 GCF_036566945.1 Chitinophaga sp.
GATAGCGCAGGGTTTTATGATAACATGAGCGCCCTTGATAACCTAATGTACATTGGTCGTCTCAACGGTATTCCGGAAAAGAAAATTCTTTCCCGTGCCCGGGAAACGATGGAGATGGTAGGACTGGGAGCACAGATGCACAAGAAGACGGGCGCATATTCCCGTGGAATGAAACAGCGTCTTGGTTTGGCAGACCTGTTGATCAGAGAGCCGGAAGTAATGATCCTGGATGAACCAACACTGGGTATAGATCCCAGTGGCATCAGAGAATTCCTTCAGCTCATCCGGCATCTCAGCCGGGAACAATCCATTACGGTGATCTTATCGTCCCATCATCTGCACCAGATGCAGCAAATCTGTGATCGTGTAGGCATCTTCGTAGAAGGGAAAATGCTGGCTGAAGGCAATATCGAAACCTTATCCGGACAACTGTTCGGGAAGGATTCCTTTATAGTACAGGTTTCCGTTAGGGAGCCGTTGCTGGCCCCTGCGGAGCTGGAACAGCAACTGCGGAAAACAGGCAGTGTGAACAGTATCAAAATAGATACAAACACCATCGAGCTATCCTGCAGTGAAGATATCACGCCGGAAATAGTACGCTTCTTTGTACAGAATGGCTACAATATTACCGGTGTACACAAAAAAGAATATGGCCTCGATGAAATTTATCATCGTTTTTTTGAAAATAAAATAAAAAAAGAAATTGTCAATGAGAGCTCCGCTATTACATATCAATAATTTCTTTTCTCCGCAACACACTCCGGGCTCATTTAGTGTAATTGTACGGAAAGAGGTGGGCGATCATATTCGTAGCTGGCGTTTTATCGTAATGCTGCTGCTGATCTTCTTCACCTTTGCGGGGACCATGTACGTATCACTGACTAATCTTGGGAAGGCTGTCGGGAATTTAAATGATCCGGATCATGTATTCCTTTATTTGAAATTACTTACCACGTCAGATAATTCGCTGCCAACCTTTCATATCTTCATCAGCTTCCTGGGCCCATTGCTTGGAATAGCACTTGGCTTTGATGCCATCAATTCGGAAAAGAATAACGGTACTTTAGTTCGCCTGTTAGCGCAGCCTGTTTACCGTGACAACCTTTTGCTGGCAAAATTTTATGCTGCACTGTTGATTGTGGGAACACTTTTCTTAAGCCTGGTATTACTGATGATGGGCGCAGGACTACTCCTCACGGGTGTGCCTATAGAAACCTCCGAATTTTTACGCATACTCGCATTTACCTTACTCAGTATAATTTATGTAGGGTTCTGGCTTAGTCTTGCGATTGCTCTTTCCGTAGTTTTCCGGCACGCGGCCACATCTGCCATTACCGCTATCGGCATCTGGTTGTTTTTTACTATTTTCTACCAGATTATTGTCAACGTCATAGTGAGAGCCATCCTGCCTGATCCGGCTTCCCTGCAAACAGCAGAAGTAATTGCTTATAACAACTTGTTTATGTCGTTGCTACGGGTGGCACCCAGCCAGCTATATACAGATGCTGCCACCACCCTACTCATGCCTTCTGTTAGAAGTCTGGGCCCATTGACAATGGAACAAATGTCGGGGGCTATTCCCTCACCGTTGCCATTTGGAGAAAGCCTCATGATTGTATGGCCACAGGTAACAGGACTCGTAGCGGCGACTATCGTATGCTTTGCGTGGGCTTATTATTTTTTTATGAGAAGAGAGATCAGGACGTAACGGTATTTAGCTCCAACGTACATATTAATGAAGCTCGCCGACTGCGTATCCGGCACTCCTGGTTTATAGTGCCGGGTCCGCAGTTATTACCTGCTTATCTCATTATTCCTCTAATTCTGGATAGCGTTTGTAAAGTTATGCCGAGATATGAAGCAAGATATCCAACGCTGACTCTATGAACAATTTCCGGATAATTCAATAACAGAAACTCATATTTTTCAGCGGCCTGATGTCCTCTGAGTGACTGTATCCGCTCCTCACTTTTACAATAGTACATCTCCGTTAACTTTCGACCAATAACATTAAACTCCTTGTGTCGCTCGTAAATTTCCATTAAATCATTATAGTGAATACAAAATAGCTCACAATCCTCCAACACTTCTATTGATTCAGCACTCGGTATCCGTTTATAAAAAGAATTCACGGAGATAACGAAATCATTCTCCATCATAAACCAATTGGAGGTATCTTCCCCATTCCTTTCATAGTAAGCCCTGAGTAATCCTTTAGCCACAAAATAAAGGTAATTACAAACCTCCCCCTGATGGAGTATGATATGCCTTTTGGGAAAGCTTTTATGCAAAATTTTTTCATTTAGATGCAATTCCAATTCCGGTGAAATCGGGCCAAGTTGAGTGATAATTTGAAACAGTGGATTGGGCATTCTGAGGATAGTTTTGACTCCTTACGAAATTCAGCTCTAAACACATTGACAACTAAGCAAATATACATATTTAACATATCTTAATATTCTTCTCAGGGAAAAAATCTAATTTAATTTGATAAAATCATTTTCCTTATGAAAACTATTACTACTTCCCTTATTCTGGCCCGGAAAGGCCACTTTATTTAGCATCACCTCTTTCTTGTTAACCTCCAAAGCCTTATGCCTGCGGGCGGAACGACTCAATGATCTTTCCGCCCGCGGGGATCGGGGATATTCGGCAAAGCGTGTTCTAGATGCTGCCGTTCCCTCAAAATAAACATTGTTATGAAAAAACCGGGTCGCGGAAATAAAGTGATGTATACCACCAATGCCATGCCCCAGGAAATTCAGGATTACTTTGGCGTTTTATTTAAAAGCATCAAAACATATCTTCCTCATTTTTCCGACGCGTTAACCAACAATATCATCAATAGTTGCGAGATATTCTCCTTTAAACGTAATGATATTGTACTGGACATAATTAGTACTGTTATGGGATTAAGTTCTTGGGTTCAGTCGTGATGGGAACTCAGCAAATTCCGGATGGTGAAAAAGATCAAATTCCCCTTTTGACTCTACACCAAAAGTAATTGATTCCTCAGTTCCACAAACTGATTTATGTTAGTAAATTATTCAGATCGATGCCCTAATTCGGGATAAGGTGTCTGAACTAATCCCCAGATAGGAAGCTATATGTTTTACGGGCACTCGTTTAATGATTTCGCTGTAATTTTCCATTAAAAAAATGTATTTTTTCTTTGCCTGATGACCTCTCATGATAAAGCTTCGTTCTTCGCTTATTCCATAATAATATTCTGTAAGCTTGCGGGCAATCACATTGAATTCGGGATGTCTTTCATATAGATCCATAAGGTCATCATAATGAATAAAATAGAGTTCACATTCTTCAAGAGCCTCGATTACCTCGTAGCTTTTCACGCGTTGATAAAATGACCGTACGGAAATGAGAAAGTCGTTTTCCATCATAAACCAGTTGGAGGTATCTTGACCATCTCTTTCATAATATGCCCTGAGTAAGCCCTTCTCCACA
>NZ_DATCVJ010000692.1:0-5087 GCF_036566945.1 Chitinophaga sp.
AATTACGAATTACGGATTTGTGGGTAGATAGTAAACGCGATGATTAGCATTTACTTTTGTCTACCCACAAATCCGTAATTCGTAATTTGTAATTCGTAATTCTCTTTTTAAATGTTCCCTTTTTTCAGTTCATTAACAGCATGATCACATGCTCTGGCAGTAAGTGCCATATAGGTGATAGAAGGATTCACACAAGAAGAGGAAGCCATGCAGGCGCCATCGGTTACAAATACATTCTTCGCAGCATGTACCTGGTTAAAACCATTGAGCACGGATGTTTTGGGATCTTTACCCATACGGGCCGTTCCCATTTCATGAATACAATGGCCCGGAGGAGGTGCGCTATCATACCCACTCACATTTTTCAATCCGGCTGCTTCCAGCATTTCAATGGCGCTGGCCTGCATATCCTTGCGCATGGCCATTTCATTGTCTTTGAATTCACAGTCGATGTCCAATGTGGGCAATCCGTATTTGTCTTTCTTTGTTTTATTCATCGTTACCTTATTCTCAAAATAAGGCAGATGTTCTCCCCATGAACCTACGCCCATGTTCCATTTGCCGGGTTCGGTCTGTGCTTCCTTCAGCTGCACACCAATACCTTCCCAGCTGTTGCCTCTATCTCTGCCGGCACCACCCTGGTAACCAAATCCACGCACATAATCCTTTTGCATGGTTTTGTCGTTGGTATTACGGAAACGGGGAATATAGATGCCATTAGGCCGGCGGCCACTATTGTAGTACTGATCTTCAAAACCTTCAAAGCTGCCACCGGCGCCAACGCCAAAGTGGTGATCCATCAGATTATGACCGAGTTGTCCGCTGTCGTTACCAAACCCATTCGGGAAACGGTCAGATACAGAATTCATCATAATCCAGCTGGTACCCAGTGTAGAACCATTCAGGAAGATGATATCTGCATAATATTCTACTGTTTGTAAAGTATGGGAATCCATGACCCTTACGCCGGTAGCTTTGCTTTTATCTTTATCATATAATACTTCCAATACTATAGAATCCGGACGCAAGGTCATATTACCCGTAGCTGCTGCGGCAGGCAGGGTAACGCCATTGCTGCTGAAGTAGCCGGTAAACGGACAACCACGTGCGCACAGGTTACGATACTGGCAGGGGCCGCGATCTTTCAATCCTTTGGTCAGGTGGGCTACACGGCCAATGGTGATGATACGGTCGTTATATTTTTCTTTTACACGGGCAGCCACATGTTTTTCCAGGCAATTCATTTCCATGGGAGGCAGAAAAATCCCATCCGGCAGCTGGGGCAATCCTTCGGCTTGTCCGCTTACACCAATATATCTTTCTACATATTCATACCAGGGAGCAATGTCTTTATAACGAATAGGCCAGTCTACCCCATGTCCGTCTTTTGCATTGGCTTCAAAATCGAGGTCGCTCCAGCGATACACCTGCCGTCCCCACATCAGGGAACGTCCGCCTACGTGATAGCCACGCAGCCAGTTGAAGGGCTTTACCTCGTTGTAGGGATTCTCTTTATCATCTACCCAGTATTGTTGTGTGGCTTCATCAAAAGCGTAGCAGCGGCTCTGGATAGGATGTTTCTCCCGCATTTCATTAGTGGTGTGGAGATGGTGGGCAAATTCCCAGGGCGCTTTCATGGCGGTGGTGTAGTCCTTGATGTGTTCTACATTACGGCCTCTTTCCAGCACCAGTGTTTTCAAACCTTTTTCACTCAGCTCTTTCGCAGCCCAGCCACCGCTGATGCCGGAACCTACCACGATGGCGTCATAGGTATTTTCTTTCTGCGCCTTTATATTAAGATTCATATCATCGGGTGTTAAAAGCGTTTAGCGGCCAGGAAACAGCCCTTTGTTAAAAAGGCTGCTGCTACCTGACCGCTAAGTACTATGATGTTAGATATTTCCTTTCTTTAATTCTTTTACGGCGTAATCCACCGCACGGGCTGTCATGGCCATGTACGTGAGGGAAGGATTTACGCAGGAAGCGGAGGTCATGAAAGAACCATCTGTTACGAATACGTTCTTCACGGCATGCATCTGGTTGAAACCATTGAGCATCGACGTTTTCGGATCACGCCCCATACGTGCGGTACCCATTTCATGGATAGCCATACCTGGGTAGGAGCCATTGTCGTATGTTTTCACGTTTTTCATTCCGGCTGCTTCCAGCATTTCTGCGGCATCATTCATCATGTCTACGCGCATCTTCTTTTCGTTCTCCTTGAATTCTGCATCGAATTTCAGCACCGGCTGGCCCCAGGCATCTTTCACGGAGTTATCCAGCGTTACCTTGTTGTCTTCGTATGGTAAACACTCACCGAAGCCGCCTAAACCAACGCTCCATTTGCCTGGTTCAGTGAGCATTTCTTTAAAGTCTTTACCTACGCCCATTTCAGCGATACCACGACTCCAGCCGGAACGACTGGCGCCCCCCTGGTAACCAAATCCACGGATATAATCGCGTTTATCGTTACCAATGTTGCGGTAGCGTGGCACATAGATACCGTTTGCACGGCGACCGAAAAAGTATTTATCCTCATACCCTTCCGCAGTACCGGAGGCACCGGTGCGGAAGTGGTGATCCATCAGGTTTTTACCAAGTACGCCGCTATCGTTACCTAATCCGTTCGGGAAGCGGGAAGAGATAGAGTTCATCATCACAAAAGTAGACCCCAGGGTAGAACCGTTGATGAAGATGATTTTAGCGTAGTATTCTACCGTTGCTTTGGTATGTTTATCGATCACTTTTACGCCGGTAGCTTTACCTAATTTTTCATCGTAGATCACGGAGTTCACGATGGAATCAGGGCGGAGCGTGAGGTTACCGGTAGCTACTGCCGCCGGCAAAGTAGACGACTGTGTGCTGAAATAAGCGCCAAACGGACATCCGCGGCTACACAGATTACGGTACTGGCATTTTTCACGGCCAGGGAGCGGTTGCGTGATATTGGCCACACGTCCCATGGTGATAATACGACCTTTGAATTTGTCTTCTACACTTTTCTTCACATCTTTTTCCACACAGTTCATTTCCATGGCAGGCATAAACTGACCATCGGGCAACTGTGGCAAACCTTCTTTTGATCCGCTGATACCTGCAAATTTCTCTACATAGTCGTACCAGGGGGCAATATCTTTATAGCGGATAGGCCAGTCTACGGCAATCCCATCTTTTAGGTTAGCTTCAAAGTCAATATCGCTGAGGCGATAAGACTGACGGCCCCACATGATGGATTTACCACCTACGATATCCGGACGATACCAGTCGAAGCGTTTTACTTCATTATATGGACTTTCGGAATCGTTGATCCAATATTTTTCGTTGTGTTCACTATAAGGATAATCGCGGCTGAGTTTAGGATGTGTTTCGCGCTGGTCTACGGTAATGCGGCCACGGTGTTTGAATTCCCATGGGTCTTTGGTGGCAGTATCGTAGTCTTTTACATGCTCCAGTGGTTTACCACGATCGAGCATGAGTACTTTTAATCCTTTTTCGGTGAGTTCTTTGGCTGCCCAGCCACCACTGATACCAGAGCCAATCACGATGGCATCATAGGTATGCTCTTCCTGTGCTTTTATATTCAGGTTCATATTTGATCAGATTTAAGCTTAAAAAGATGATTTATACTGCCCAGGCTTTTTCCCCTTTGGTATAAGGGATACAACCTTCGAATTTACCTGGTACCGGTACATAACGCAGGGCTTTGGTAGCACCTGGCTCTGAAGTAAAGTAACCCAGGAGGGTTAATTCTTTCAGGTACTGGAAGTAATGGGTAGGATCTCCTTCTTTTTTATCTTTACGCTGGTTGTAGGCTACGCGCTCCTCTTCGATGGTGGTAAGGAGTTTGGTGCGTTGTTCCGGCGTAATGTCCATGAAGCCTTTTTTGAATTCTTTGTTGCTGGCTGCATCAATTTTCGACAACCCATCCAGGAATACCTGTTGGTCTTCTTTCTTGTAGCAATCGTTCATCATTACAATAATGAATTCTTCTACTTTGGCATCTTTAGCACCGGGAGTGCTGGTTCTGGGAATGATGGTTTCCGCTACTTCTGCCAGGAAGGCTTTTGTTTCCGGCTTTTGCAAATCATAGTTTTTCGGAGCGGAACCTGTACAGCTTTCTAAAGCTGATAACGTGGAAGCGGAAATGGCGGTGCCTAACAAAATCGCCACATTCCTTATTGCGTCTCTTCTGTGCATAATAGTAAATTGATTTGACCTCCGAACAAGTTGGAAAAAAAAAAGCTAAAAACCAAATTAAAGTGAAGCGGATTTTTGTCTTTCCCAGGATTATACTGATTTTGATGATTTTCAGGATTTTACTTTTGGGATTTTAGATGATTAAAAAAAGATTAGCGAAGACAGGTGCGTCATCCGCTTCCATCTTCGCTAATCTTCTTTAATCTTATAAAAATTCCCTGGAAAAATCATCAAAATCATCAAAATCAGTATAATCCTGGGAAAGACAAACTCCGCTTACATAATATATTTCCCTTTATCGTCTACCAGCACGACCGGCAGGCGATGGTGTTTTTCAAAATAATCATATGCGCCTCTGAGTTCTGCCCAGAATTGTTTGGAAGAGCCGTCTGTGAGGCTAAAAGTCCCGAGATAGTTCATGGAGCCGGTATTACCGAATTTCACAGGGAAAACGTGTACCGGGATGAAATCCTGTCCGGCATTTTTCGCGTTTACCGCCATAATGTATACCTCATCGATGAATTCGTCTGTCAGTGGAATACAACCTACTGTGATGCAGTTGCCGTGAATATAGATTTCACCACCTGGATTTTTGGCGTCGCTCAGGATGCGATCGGAAAAATTGGGATAGTTGATACCCAGTGACAAGTGGTAATTGCTGTTCGGATTAAAATCGTTGATATAGTAGAAGCCTTCTGGCACTTGTCTGTCGCCTTCCTTTCGTTTAGGGCCCATTTTACCTGATAATGTGCATACGCGGTATGATTTAAACAAGCGGAAGGTATCCGATGCATTATTTTTTACCCATATTTCCATTTCACTGTCGAGTTTAAAGGAACGGATGAACATATACTTTGCAGGATAAGTCAGTCCTTTCTTTTCAAACTCTT
>NZ_DATCVJ010000693.1:0-14778 GCF_036566945.1 Chitinophaga sp.
CACCGCCTTAAACCATATCGGACATTTTGAAGAAATGGAACGCTACTTTGGTTATATAACAGATATCTCCTTCTCCGGAGACTTCCGTTATCAGCCACTGTACGGCATTACGGGTCAAAAGACTTTATCCGAAACTATCCTCCCCCATCTGGATGGCTATATGGATAACAAACCCGTTCGAATTGGCAACCAGGCATACGAACATATTCAGAATGATATATATGGACAGGTACTGATATCCATGCTTCCTTTATATACCGACCACCGTTTTATTTTTTCGGAAAGAAAAGATTCGGATCGTTGGATAGCCCTGCTGCTCAAGAAGATTGAAAAAACGATTGATGAAAAAGATGCAGGCATCTGGGAGTTCCGCAATATGGCTAACATCCACTGCTATACGAATCTTTTTCAGTGGGCCGGCTGTGCCGCTGCAGAAAAAATGGCCCGGACCATCGGTAACGATACCCTCCTGCAACAAGCCCTGGAGCTGAAAAACCGCGCTGCTGCACATATTGAAAGCTGCTATGACCCGATAAGAAAAGTATATACGAATGCCGCCGGCAGTCAGCACCTGGATGCCAGCACCTTGCAGTTGATCATGATGAACTACCTGGACCCTGCTTCCGAGCGTGCCCGTGATCATCTCCTGGGGTTGGAAAAAGAACTTAAAACACCGGAGGGATTGTTTTACCGTTATCGTCACTCCGACGATTTTGGTAAGCCTAAGACTACATTTCTCGTATGTGCGTTCTGGTATGTTGAAGCATTGGCCTGTGTTGGGCGCCTGGATGATGCCCAGCGCGAATTCGGTAAACTGCTGCAATATTCCAACCACCTGCTACTCTTTAGTGAAGACGTAGAAGCCGAAACCGGCAGTCAGTGGGGTAATTTCCCGCAAGCGTATAGCCATGTGGGTTTGATGAACGCGGCGTACCGGATATCGATGAAACTGGATGTACCGATATTTTTATAGCTTGTAGCGAATTTTTGTCTTACCCAGGATTATACTGATTTAGATGATTTTCCGGATTTTTACTTGTAGGATTTCTTGTGATTAAAAGATTATGGGAGATATACGCGGATTCGCTTATATCTCCCATAATCTTTTATAATCCTGTAAAAACAAAATAGGGAAAATCATCTAAATCAGTATAATCCTGGGTAAGACAAAATTCGCTACATTTCTCTGCTTCTGAGGGTCCTCAATAAATGCCTTACCTCATGATAACTTCTTAAGTAATACTGTGCGGCCGATACCTGGCTACCTACTTTAATGGTAATAGCTTTAGATGGAAGTGCTTTAAAGATGTCTTCATCTGTTACGTCATCTCCCATCGCCATAATGAAATCGTACTTTTTGTGATTCAGCCAGCTGAGAGCGGCTTTACCCTTATTGATTTCTACATTTTTCACTTCAATTACTTTGTCGCCAGGCAGTACCTGTAGCCCTTTTTCTACGGTGTAATAACGGAGGGTATTCATCAGTTCATTGGCGCGCAGTTCACCCAACCCGGATTCTACTTTACGATAATGCCATACCAGGGAATAGCTTTTCTCTTCTATGAAAGAGCCAGGCGTACGATCGGTGGCCAGTTCCATGATAGGTTGTATTTCGGATTTCCATTTATCTGTTAAACCCGGGAGCTGGTACCACTCTCCTTCCTTGGTCTTTTGCCAGGCGCCATGCTCGGCTATCAGGTCCAGTTTTAAATGACCGAACCACTCCCCCAATGTTTCATGGTTCCTGCCGCTGATCATCACCAGGTCATTGCCCGGTATGCTGGCCAGTTCACGAAGGAGCTGGTACAGATCCGGATCGGGCGAAGCCATATCTATATTGGGTTGAAAGCCGACCAGTGTGCCGTCGTAGTCCAGGAAGATGATACGTTTTTTTGTATTGAAGTATTGCTGCCTGATTAAAACGGCGGTTTCCTGGTTCACCCGGCGGGCCAGCATATTCTGCTGCATTTGATTGACTTCTTCCAGCCGGGTCATAAATAGTTTCACCCAGTGGTTAATATTAAATTTGGCCACCACGGTGCGCATTTGTTTCATACGACGCTGTTGCTCTGGCAGTGGCATATTGAGCGCATCCACGATCGCGCGGGTGATGGCGCCAATGTTGTTGGGATTTACAATGATGGCATCTATCAGTTCTTTAGATGCGCCGGCCATCTCGCTCAAAATCAATACCCCATCATTATTATTGCGACTGGCCACGTACTCTTTGCTCACCAGGTTCATACCATCACGCATGGGTGTTACCAGGCAGATGTCTGCAAAATTATAGAGGGCAGATAAGGTTTCCAGTGGGAACGAACGATAAAAATATTGAATAGGATGCCAGGCCAGGGTGCGGAAACGGGCATTAACATTCCCCACATACTTATCTATCTGGTCGCGCAGCTCCTTGTATTGTGCTACTGTATCGCGGGAAGGCACTACAATCATATACAGCACTACCTTACCAACGTATTCCGGATGCAATTGTAATAACAGTTCAAATGCTTCGAGTCTTTGCAGAATCCCTTTACTATAATCCAGCCGGTCGATAGATAATATTAACCGGTCCTCTTCCTGAAAGTTTTCTTTCAGCTGCTGCATCTGTTGCAGTACTTCCGGATCTTTGCCCATGCTGGCATACTTATTAAAATCAATGCCCATGGGGAATGTTTCTACTACAATGGCCCTGTCGTTATAGGATACTACGTTAGCGGAGGTATTCACCGGCAGCAGGCGATTAGCCGCATTGAGGAAGTGACGGGTATCATCAAAAGTATGGAAGCCCATCAGGTCTGCGCCCAGCATACCTTCCAGTATTTCTGTGCGCCAGGGGATCAGGCGGAATAATTCGTAAGAAGGAAATGGGATGTGCTGGAAGAAGCCAATGGAGATCTCCGGCATTTCTGCCCGGATCATTCCCGGTAGTAATAACAACTGGTAGTCATGTACCCAGATGATATCTCCGGGTTCTGCTACTTTCATAATAATATCCCTGAATTTTTTATTTACCTGGTAATAGGAATCCCAGTGTGATTGTTCATAGTGGGCATAAACGGCCATATAGTGGAATACTGGCCACAATGTTTCATTTGAAAAGCCCTCATAGAAGTTGTTGATTTCGTCCTGTGACAGGTAAACCGGCATCAGGTTCATTTTACGCAACTGCTTCGTCATTTTTTCCTGCTCCCTGGGATCGATAATTTCCTGTCCCGGCCAGCCTATCCAGATATTATTCCCTTCTCTGTAAATAGATCCCAAACCCGTTGCTAAGCCGCCTTCGCTGGGCTGTAGCACATAATCACCGTTTGTTTCTGAAATCTTTACTGGTAGCCTGTTCGATACAATAATGGTCTTTCGCATAGTCAGTTTATATAATCTATTATCTAATTACGTTCAATCGGAATAGCACCCACAAAAACAAAAAATGCACCCAAAAGAGCGGAACCTACATATATAAATAAATACAATGCTGCTACAAAGGCTATGGTTCATCAACAGGGTTTATCCCGAGAGGGATAAGGGCTATACCTGTACAAGTGTGAAACCACAATATAGTCATTATCAAGGGGAAATGAAAGTAAAAAGCTTATTTACGTCCTAAAGTCATCATCACTACGCCACTAATAACGATGGCAGCAGACAGTCCTACCATCCCTGTAATTGCTTCATTACCGATAGCCCGGCCTAGAAATAAGGCGACGATAGGATTTACGTATGCATAGGTAGCCGTGAGTCCCGGTGGCGCATTTTTGGATAGCCAGCTATAGGAAGTATATCCTACCAGGGAGCCAATAAGCACCAGGTAAGTATAAGCCTGCCATCCTTCTATTGTCATGTGGGGCAATGTACTGAACGCACCGGGTTCGGAGATCAGGCTAACCAAGAAAGCGAAAACGCCTCCGGCCAGCATTTGTATAGCAGTACTGGTAATTTGTGTGGGCATAGGCAAACGCTGAACAAACAAGGTACCTGCCGCCCAGCAGATATTGCCTGCTACGACTACCGCCACCGGCCATAAAGGAAAGGTACGCGCCTCATGGTGTGCAAAGGGATTAAACAACAGGAAAAGGCCTGCGAAGCCAATAGCAATACCCAGCAACGTTAATCCGGAAGGACGTCGCTTGCTGAAAAAAGCCCAGTCCATTCCCATGATCCAGGCAGGCATGGCCGCTACCATGAGCGCCACCAGCCCCGAAGGCATATAATGTACGGCTACTGCTACCGTCGTGTTACCTATACCTATCAGGGCTACACCTACAAAGCAGGCGGATAAAAACTGTTGACGGGTGGGCCATGTCCTTTCCCGTAAACATCCAATAGCAAGCAACAAGCTGCCCGCCAGCAAAAAGCGCATAGACGACAACAAGAACGGCGGCATCACCTTGGTGGCGATCTTCATTCCGAGGTAAGTAGAGCCCCAGATAATATATACGGCTAAAAGGCATAAGATCATCTTAGACGACAAACTGCCTGTCTGCTTATTCATTTTTCTTTCTTTTTGTACGCTGATAATTCCGGGTTACTTTATCTACATCTCCACAGGTGCTCATGCTGCACCATCTGCGGGAGCCGTTACGGCTCTTGTCCAGGAAGAGCCACCCACAGGCAGGACATTCTTTTACGGCCGCGGGTTTATCTGAAGTATATAATTCAACAGCCGATTTTACGAGCCACCAATACACCTGCTCCAACGCCGGCGCATTAAACTGTAATTGTCCGGCGCCTGCCGACCAACTGATTTCTATGTTGGCATATGCCTCTCCGAGGTAACTATTAAACTGTACCAGGTCACCTGCCGCCGGATTCTTGCCTGCAACCATGGCAACAAATAACCGATGCAACAATTCCCGCAACAAGATACTTTTCTCAAAAACAATCGCCGCTTTTTGCGGATAGTCTTTTGCAAGTCTTTCCAGCGTATGAATAATTTTGGGAGATAAGGCCCGGGTATGAGCATACCATTGCAACAATTCTTTGAAGTCGGAAAGGTAATCACAGGTCGTTGTTTTTTTGCGATTGTCAACTGTATTGACGAAATCAAGACATAAAATTCCACCGTCGAGACGGAGGGTGGAAATGGATTTGGGAGCAGACATATTTCCTGATTTTTAGTCCTACCTCACAAAGGTAAATTTAATTATTAACCAGCAAAACTTATTTTACCGGTTAATAAAAAAGAGGGTATAAATCAGAATTTCATCTACCTGAAACAGTACTTAAACATCATCCAAATAACTACATTAAAATCAATTGTTTGCAAAACAAAAAACAGCCTACTGAGAGGCTGTTTTTTATCGTCTGTTGATAGTATTTTAATGATCCGGGAAGAAGATATGTCTCCGGATCTTGTTATTCCGGCAGAAAGATACATAATTTATTTTACATATACTTCAATTATTGCACCTGTTGGTCTTCTTGGTGCCAGAAAGCTATCCACCTGATGGTAATGCAACTTCAATTCATCCCTCAATGCAAATGGGAAAAAGTTATTTAAGCCTGGTGCATATTCAAATAATATGAGGTCATAATGATGATCCTGTACCTTCTGTTTATAGGTAGCCAACTGCCTGTTGAACATCCCTACTCCCAGATGATACCATAACGGACAATCCGGTCCGGATTCCGGCTTGTATGGAATAGCTACTGCCAAAGGTGTCAGCTCCGTCATATTGAGCACTTTCAAATCGCCCTTGTTACCTTTCACCATCGGTAACGACATGATACGATCCATCCCTTGTACGGTGGAAGGTGGCATATAAATTTTACGGAAAGGCTTCAGATCGGAGAATATCCAGGACGAAACAGGAACGTCTGTTGTGTCCTGGTTGATCATAAAATTCCGCCTGTTGACTACATTCTCATGATTCGGATTGTGGGCATCCACCATTTCCTGAGCAGGAAACAAACGGTCGGTAAAACGGCCGATGTACTTCCACCAGGTACCGGACCACCAGAACAACACCAGCAGGATGGCGCCGAGCAAAGGCTTGGGACGGTCAATATAAATATGCAGCATCTCACATAGGTAAGAGGCGATGAAGGCAAAAGCGAAACTATGGAAGAAGATGTTATTGTCTGGCGGGGTGTAGCTGGTCACCTGGAAAATAGCTGCTTCTCCCAAAATACCCAAGGTCAGCAAAACAAATAATACTTCCCGGCGCCTTTGCAACCAGGTGCTCCATTGTTTCACTTTCGCAACTATGCAAAAGATCACCAGCACCACATATGCTTTGATCCAATTGGAGTTACCGAGAATTTCATCTGTAAAATCGTTTACGGCTAAACGTGAGCTATGCGGTGGTTGTCCGTGATTAAACCAGTAAGCAAAACCCGGCATCAGCGGAACAATAAAGAGCAGTGCAATCAGTACGAACATCCCGATGAAAATGGGGAAGTCTATCCAGCGGCGGGTCTGGAAGCAATTGTACGCCAGGAACAGCAGGCAAAGCATAAAGGCCATGCCTCCTCCGTCTTGTTTGGTAAAAACAGACAGGAAGATGAACAGTGCCGCTGCCGCCATCCAGATATAACTACGGGTACGGTTATCCGAAAAGAAAGACTTAAACAGGAAACTGATGCCCACCAGCTCAAACACGATGACGGTATGGTTATACCATGGCCAGAAATTGAAGAAGGAATATGACAACACAAACACCAACACAGACAGCAACCTGATGCCCGGCCTTACATCTAAACTTTTCAGGATAGAACGGAAAGCAAAGCCTGCGATAATATTAATCAGCACCTGGGCCTTTACCAGGGAAATCATTTCGGGGCCAAAGATCTTAAAGAAAAGTGCAGGGATGATCCAGAACCCATAACCTAATGGAGATCCGAAATCTTTAAAGGGAATCTGACCGGAGGAGATGCGGTAAGCGCCTTCCCAGGAAAGGAAAATGTTTACCCGGTAGGGAAATGTCACAAACAAAGGCACGAGCGCCAGCAATATGATAATCGAGATTTCGGTAATGGTCCACTTGCGACCGTTCAGGGAAAAAATTGACATAGACGTTTGGGATTTGCTGTAAATGTAATCATCCGCTAATATGAATGGGGGCAAAAGTAATCGAATAAATTGTATCTTGGTCTGTCAAGAATCAACTTTTTAGTTCCCCATGAAATACATCAAATTACTTAGACCAAAACATTGGGTTAAAAATGCATTCCTGTTTATTCCGCTTTTTTTCGCAGGGGAAATATTCAACACCTCCAAGCTGCTTCATTTACTCATCGCGTTTGTAGCTTTTAGTCTTATTGCCAGCAGCATTTATATCATCAATGATTACAAAGACATAGAGGCCGATAAACAGCATCCCATTAAGTGCAAGCGTCCCTTAGCCTCCGGCGCCATTTCCAAAACTACTGCCCTGCTTCTTTTTGCTTTATGCATATTAATGGGTACCCTCGTTGCCAGTTTTGTCAGTGAGAAGTTCATGTTTGTGCTGGGCATTTATTTCGTACTGAATCTGCTCTATTGTTTCGGCTTAAAAAATATCTCCATCCTGGATATCATGATCCTGTCTACCGGGTTTGTATTAAGGGTGAAGTCAGGTGGCGTTGCCGCCGATGTGGCGATGTCTGAATGGCTAACGATTATGATATTTCTACTAGCCCTTTTTATGGCGATCGCCAAGCGTCGGGATGACATCCTGATTAAACAGGATTCCGGAAAGGAAATGCGGAAAGCTGCCAGCGGCTATAACATGGATTTCCTGAATGTAATGCTGGCGTTGGTGTCTGCCGTGATGATTGTATGTTATCTTATGTATACCATTTCGCCGGAAACACAGGCCAGGTTTCATACCTATCGCCTCTATTACACCACCCTTTTTGTAATTGGCGGATTATTACGATATTTGCAAATAACCTACGTGGAGAACAATACAGGTTCTCCCACCAAAATCCTATATAAAGACCGTTTTATTCAATTAACCATACTCCTGTGGGTGCTTAGTTTTTATGTATTAATTTATTTACCGACAGATAAAACATTCTTTGAATAATGCAAAAACGGTTAGCCAACTGGGGAAACTACCCTGCTGTTGCCAGTGATGAAAGCGTATTTACACAGGAGGATCAGCTCCGCAAATATGTGGTAGCGAACTCCCACATGATTGCCAGAGGCAATGGCCGTTGTTATGGTGATGCCTCTTTGGGTCAGCATAGCATTTCCATGCTGAAGTATGATAAGATGCTTTCTTTCGATGCGACAAATGGCATTATTGATTTACAAGCTGGCGTAACGCTGGACCAGGTACTGGATATCATCGTTCCCAAAGGATGGTTTTTACCCGTTACCCCTGGCACCAAATATATTACAGTTGGCGGTGCAGTGGCCTCTGATGTGCATGGTAAGAATCACCATGTGGATGGCGCTTTTTCCGGTCATATCATTGATATGGATGTATTAACCGCTTCCGGTGAAACGATCTGCTGTGCGGCGGGGAACCATGACGACTTGTTTTGGGCTACCTGTGGAGGCATGGGTCTTACCGGTGTCATTACCCGCGTAAAGTTCAGCCTAAAAAAAATAGCCACGGCCTACATCAAACAAACGCAGCTGAAAGCCAAAAATCTGGAAGAGGTGATCCGCCTGTTTGATGAATATAAGCACTATACCTACTCCATGGCCTGGATTGATTGCCTTCAAAAAGGCGATTCCTTTGGGCGGAGCATTTTGATTGTAGGTGAACATGCCACCCCGGAAGAACTGAATGAACAGCAAAAGAAAGCGCCCCTTACCCTGCCGGCTAAACGAAAACTGAGTCTCCCCTTCAATCTGCCTTCCTTTGCTTTGAATACTTTTACCGTGAAAGCATTCAACTGGTTATACTATGGGAAGAATTATAAAAAGGTAATGCATAAGGTAATACCTTATGAGCCCTTCTTCTATCCTCTGGATGCTATCCTGCACTGGAACCGTGGTTATGGCAAAGCGGGATTTGTGCAATACCAGTTTGTGGTGTCGCTGGAACAGAAAGATGGTCTTGTGGCGATTCTGCAAAGAATCAGCGACAAAGGCTGGGGCTCTTTCCTGGCAGTACTCAAAGTATTCGGCAAACAGGATAGTCTCATTTCCTTCCCGATGGAAGGCTATACGCTGGCGTTGGATTTTCCGATCCGCAAAGGGCTCTTTGAGTTCCTGGACGAACTGGATGAAATTGTATTGCAATATGGTGGCCGTTTATACCTGTCTAAAGATGCCAGGATGAAACCGGAAATATACTGGAACAGCTACCCTAATGCCCGGAAGTTCGCCGATATTGTGAAACAATATAACGGCGACCTGCATTTTGAATCCCTTCAATCTGAAAGATTATCTTTGATAAAATAGTTTTCCCCTGATTAACCAAACACCTCTCATGCCCACAGTGTTACTACTAGGCGCAGGTTCGGACATGGCAGTAGCCATAGCCAGAAAATTTGCCGCCGAAAAATTCGATATTCAGTTAGCAGGCCGCCAAACGGCTGCCTTGCAACCGCAGCAACAGGACCTGCAGGTACGCTATGGCGTTACCGCAACCACCCACGCATTTGATGCGACCGATTTTAATACCCATGCGGCTTTCTATGCCGGTCTTCCGGTACAACCAGATATCACCATTTGTGTATTTGGCTACCTCGGAGATCAGGAGAAAGCACAACAAAACTGGGTAGAAGCCGCCGCCATTATTAATACCAATTATACCGGCGCTGTTTCCATCTTAAATATAGTGGCAGAAAGCTATGCAGCAAAAAAGCAGGGCACCATTATCGGTATCAGCTCCGTAGCGGGAGAAAGAGGCCGACAAAGTAATTATATTTATGGTAGTGCGAAAGCTGGTTTTACCGCTTACCTGAGTGGGTTGCGCAACCGGCTTTTTCGTAGTGGCGTACACGTGATGAGTGTACAACCGGGTTTCGTAAATACCCGTATGACGCAGCACCTGACACTTCCTCCCCTGCTCACTGCGCAGCCGGAAGCAGTGGCTAATGCCGTATTTAATGCGATGAAGAAGCAAAAAAACGTATTGTATGTAAAATGGCATTGGAAATATATTATGCTCATTATCAAATCAATACCTGAAGGCATCTTTAAAAAACTTTCACTGTGACGATTGCTTTTTTTGACTTTGATGGCACCATTACCAACAGGGATACGCTGTGGGAAATCATCCGTTTCCACAGAGGCAGGGCTGCCATGTATGCCGGTGTAGTACAACTGCTACCGGCATTGCTGCGGTTCAAATTAAAGATGATCCCCGCACAGGAAATGAAGGAACAGGTATTAAGTTATTTTTTTGGGGAGATGTCAGCCTCGGATTTTACTTCCGGCTGCGATGCCTTTTGCAGGGAACGTTTGCCTGACCTTATTCGTCCACTTGCGTTAACGGCTATACGAAAACATCAGGAGCAGGGACATCATGTGGTCGTGGTTACCGCTTCTGCACAGGACTGGGTAGCGCCCTGGTGCAGAAAGGAAAACATTGTATGTTTAGGCACACGCCTGGAAGTTAAAAACAAACAGATCACCGGTAAGATCCAGGATATCAATTGTAATGGAGAAGAAAAAGTAAATCGCATCCGTCAGGCTTACCGGCTGGAAAACTTCCAGGAGATCTATGCCTACGGCGACAGTGAAGGCGACCGGCCTATGCTGGCGCTGGCACAATTTCCTAACTTTAGGCCGTTTCAGTAAGGTGGCTAATTTGTCTTACCCAGGATTATACTGATTATATTGATTATACTGATTTTGATTTTTTGATCTTTTGATTTTTTGATTTTTTGAATACTAAAAAAGCCATTGAAGTAATTGCTACTTCAATGGCTTTTTTGACGATTGTATATATGGAATGACTTATTTCGCTTCCTGTCTCGCCGAAGGCGGAAAAATATAATGAAACACCAGCGCCAGTATTACCACCAGCAAACAACCAATGGCATTTAGCCAGAGAAAAGAAACTGTTCCCGTCCAATAGATCACCAGCACTGCGATTTCCGCAATGATGGCCGACCAGAAAGTAGCGGTTCCTCCTACCTTCCTGAGGTAAAATGCCACCATGAAAATACCCAGGGTGACTCCGTAAAACCAGGAACCCAGTACGTTCACCACTTCTATTAAACTACCGAGGTTACCTGCGAACTGCGCTACCACAATACAAAACACCCCCCATATCAGGGTCCAGAGCTTAGACATTTTGAGATAGTGCTCCTCAGTGGCATGCTCATTATACAAACGTTTATACACGTCTATCACTGTAGTGGAAGCCAGCGAATTCAAGGCTGCTGCAATACTCCCCCAGGCCGCGAGGAAAATAATAGCGATGAGCAAACCTACCAGTCCTTTGGGTAAGCTGTTCACCACAAAATGGAGGAAGATATAATTGGTATCGTTGGTATCTGCGGTAGGATCGGATGCTTTAATCAAGGATAGCGCTTCTGTTCTCAGCTGCTGCGATTTATCATCGGTTTGCTGCAGTGCCTTTTTAGCAATGGCCACCTGTGCGCCGTTGTCTGTTTCCAGTGCGGCTGCCAACTGTTTTACCTGTTGCTGTTTTAACTGCCCCAGCTCACTGTACCTATCTTCCAGTTTTATTAATGCAGGTCCTTGTTCTGTTTTATGAACCCTTGCCAGCTGGGCTTCATTAAAGAAGATCGGCGCTTTGAAGTAGAGGTAAAATACAAACACGAGGGCGCCAATCAGCAAAATCAGGAATTGCATCGGTACTTTCACCAGGCCATTCATCAGTAAACCCAGGCGGCTTTCCTTCACAGACTTAGCTGTCAGATAGCGGCCCACCTGCGATTGATCCGTTCCAAAGTAGGACAAAGCCAGGAAGAAGCCCCCTATGATCCCACTCCATATATTGTATTTGTCTTTCCAGTCGAATCGGGTAACGATCACATTCAGCTTATCCATTTTACCGGATACCTGTAACGCCTGTTTGAAACCGATATCGTTTGGCAGCAGGTGTACCACCATCCAGCCGGCGAGGAACATGCCCCCGAAAATGATGACCAGCTGAAACGTTTGTGTATAGGCTACAGCCCGGGTGCCTCCCGCAACGGTATAGATAATGAGCAATCCGCCCATGATCATATTGGTCCAGTAAAGATTCCAGCCCAGCAGAGAAGATAATATAATGGAAGGCGCACAAATACTGATGCCGGTAGATAAACCCCGTTGTATCAGGAAGAGTGAAGACGCCAGCGTGCGGGTTTTCAGGTCAAACCGTTGTTCCAGGTACTCGTACGCGGTATATACTTTTAGCCGGTGAAAGATCGGTACAAAGGTGATACAAAGCACTACCATGGCCAGCGGCAATCCGAAATAATACTGAACGAAGCGCATTCCGTCGGTATAAGCCTGACCGGGAGCCGATATAAAGGTAATGGCACTGGCCTGGGTACCTATAATAGACAGCAGTACGATATACCAGGGCATGGACTGGTTATCGAGGAAATAACTTTCCATGTTTCGCTGGCCACGGCTTTTCCAGACACCATAAAATATAATTATTGTGAGTGTACTTACCAGTACAATCCAATCTAAAGGGCTCATGAAAAGGTTTTGGTGAATAAGTAGAAGAGTACGATCAGCAACAGCAACCAGGCTATTACCAATGCGTACCAATAATTCCATGAAGGAAATAAAGGCGGTTTCTCTTCCTGCAGATTGTCAGCTGCCATAGATATTAATCGTTTGAATTACTTTTACTCCACATGCTTCCTGTTAACAGTCCCAGTGCGATCCCTATCACTAACCCCACCTGTACGCGTTTAATAGAAAAACCTATCAGCAGCCCCAGGATAATACAAAAGATAGCCGCAATTCTTAGTCTGGGCCGATGTTGTTCGTGTTTCTTACTCATTTTCTTTCAATCACTATTTAACAGAAATCAGGTTTACAAATAACCGGTATGCACCGGGTACGCCTGCAGGCAGCTGCCTGAAAAACGATAAGCCGGTATATACATAACTTCCTTTACCGTAATGTGCCACCAGTGTAGAACCATCTAGTGGAGATTCTCCTTTATCGTTCATGGTAAAGAGCTTATCATAAGCCTTATCGGCGTTTACCGTGTAATATAATCCTCTTTCCTGAACCCAGCCATTGAAATCGCCGTCGGTAATTTCATTGGGATAATGGAATACCGGATCTTTCGGATCGATGAAATTCACCCTGGCATTTTCATCTGTGACCCTGTCGCGGGAAAGGCTGAACGGATAAGGCCCCAGGTCATTGATTACGAGTGGACCGTTTACATTGTATTGTATCACCAGCTTGCCACCATTTTTTACATACTCCATCAGCTTAGGCTGCCAATACTTCATACGTGCGTTTACGTTATACGCCCTTACACCGGCAATGATGGCATCGTATTGTTGCAGATTGCCGTTCATGATATCTTTCTCACCCAGCTCGGTCACATCATAACCTACCTGACGGAGTGAAGCTGCGACCATATCACCGGCGCCGGGAATATATCCGAGGCGGTTACCGTTGTGTTTCAGGTTTACAGATACGAGTCTTCCTTGTGCAGCCGGGAATAAAGTAATGAGTGGAATATGGTCGTAGCGGATTTGTTGTAAGCTCTGCGTGTATTCCTTACCGTTACACTCCATTACTACCGTGAACGTATCTACGTGATTATCACTCACTCCCTTCACCGGATTGATATTAAAACGCAACTCTACCTCATCGCCTTTCTGCGCAAGCGCATAGGTGGCGCTATTATTGGCTGCGGTAAAACCGGCGGGTAATTGCAGGTGAACGGTCCCTTTCACATTGTCCGCCATGGCTTTTATTTTCACGGGGACGGCCTGCGGTTTGGTGTTCGTAAAAATATATACCTGGTTACTGAGGTCTGCTACTACAGGAGGTGCAATGACCAGGGGCTGGTAGATCTCCCCTTTTACAGGATCGGTATATTTATATTGTATGGGGCGGCTGATGACGAAGTCCTGGTCACCGATGCGCAGGTGGATTTGTGCCTGCAGCGCCGGTATGTTTTCAGGATTTCCTACCAGTAAAGGATCTTTGATAATGTACATGCCTACCGGATGTGCATCTGCCAGCCAGTAAGGCTGCGATTCCGGTGTATTGTCCGGCACCGGCAGGGTTTGGGAAATGCTGGTAAATTTATTATAGGCCAGCTCCTGTTTCCCGGAGGCATTAGGTTTACCGGGCAGGTCGATCTGTTCCAGGGTTACTTTCACATTGCCCCTATTAATCAGTTGCACGGTGGCTTCCATATTATTACCTGGTACTACTGTCTGTGAAGTGCTGTAAGCTTCTGCCCACAGGCCTGCGCAGGCATAGATCAGTTGTTCCGTTTCCTTTAGTTTGAGATTGCGCCAGTAGCCATCGGGCAAAGCCTGGATAGCGCGGCGTATTCCGAGCAGTGCAGAAACGGAGGCGGCAGGATCTTCCATGTTGTAGGCAGCGAGTGCGGCATCTACCTGGGCGCCTATTTTATCGCCTCCAGGAATCCTTGACCAGCTGGTATTTACGTCATCCAGTAAGCTGTTTTTAGGCGTATTTCCTTTTATAGTAAGAAAATATTCCTGGGAGCTGCCTCTGGAGGCTGCGACACCGAAGCCCTGGCTTTTGTGTTGAGAGCGGCTTTCGGCGGCTATTTCCCCGAAGCCTTTACCCAGTAATGGGTTAAAGGTGCCTACGTCCATTTTAAACTGGTCGTCGGCAGTAGTATTAACGCTACCGAAGTTAAAGGTGTTCCACAGGATGCGTTTGGCTTGCCAGGGTTTCACCAGGCTAAGCTGTTCCGGAAAGCG
>NZ_DATCVJ010000694.1:0-3151 GCF_036566945.1 Chitinophaga sp.
TTGCTTTATGCCTTCTGCTTTCAGCTATTTCCTAACTGCTGCCGTTGCTTCATACAACGTCTCAAACATTTTTTCGCGGGTATGCAGCGTCGTTAATTTCGTGTTGGCGCCACCGTTAGGGTACACCCTGTTACTCAGAAATATAAACACCAGGCCGGAAGTAGGATCTGCCCATACACAGGTACCTGTATAACCGGTATGTCCGAATGTAGCAGCAGAGGCACTTTTGGCCGGATAAGGTTCCCTGCGGGTAGCATTGTCTTTTTCCGGCTTGTCGAAGCCCAAACCACGGCGACTAATGGTACTGTTATACGCTGTAAACAGCTCTATCGTTTCCGGCTTAATATATTGTACGCCGTTAAAGGAGCCTTTATTCAGTAACATTTGCATAATCACACCCAGGTCGTTGGCATCGGAAAACAGCCCGGCATGCCCAGCTACGCCGCCAAACATAGCGGCGCCGGGATCGTGTACATCCCCACGCAGCTGCTGCATACGAAATGAAGACTCATGTTCGGTAGGCACAATTTCCGATAAGGTGAATCGCTCTCTTGGCAAAAAGCCGGTGGTAGCCAATCCCATAGGTGCATAAAATGTTTCCCGCACATAGTCGTTCAGCTTTTTACCACTCAGCTGCTCCACAATTTTTCCCAGAAAAATATAATCACAGTCGCTGTAAACATAGCCCTGATGGGGCGACAGCTTACTATCCAGGATCTTTTTCCAGAGCGTGTCCACATAACTGTTTTCCATGTACATATGGTCCGCTACACGGATAGTATGGGAAGGATCTGGTTCCGTATGATAAATGATCGTATCCGGATAGCCACTGGGATACAATGTTTCTTTATAAAAAGGAATGAAAGGCACCAGCCCTGCCTGGTGCAATAAAATATCGCGGATGCGCAATCCTGCTTTGTCTGTTCCCAGCACCACGGGCAGGTATACGCCCAATGAGGCGTCCAGATTCAGTTTTCCTTCATCGTACAGGCGCATGACCGCCAGTGTGGTGGCGCATATTTTGGTAACGGAAGCCAGGTCGTAGATAGATTGCGGTGATACCGGCTCTGCTTTATTATATTCATAATGACCAAAACAGCGGTTATACACCACTTTCCCATCTTTCATGGCCAGCACCTCCGCACCTGGAGCGGCGCCGCGGGCAATCATATCATTGGCAAATCCGTCAATCTTCACTAAAGTCTGTTCATCCAGGCCGGCTTCTTTGGCGGTGGTTACCGGTAAAATGGTAAATTGGTTCACCTTATAAGTGATCCCGGTGCCGGAGGGCAGCGCAGGACATACCGTTACGGGCAATTTGCCGGTGGGCCCCAGTTTACCAAACAAAAGATCGGCAGCTACTTTTTGTGTGGTACTATCATCTTCATAGGCCGCAATGATGGCGGGAGCATCGCAGAAATACTGGATGGCATAAGGGTTGCCAAATACTACAGTTACAGAAGGCATCTCGGATTGCAGCTGCCTGATAATGAGTCGTTCTGCCATGCTGAGCCCAAAATTATTCGCAGGACGACGGCTGTAGTCGTGCAGGCTGATAATTACCGCCTTATAGTCGCGCTGGATACGGGATACAATGGGCGCAATCTGCTCTACCGACTGACGGGAAGTAAAAATAAATGCATCTGTGCCTGGTTTATACTCTTTCACTGTTTGCAGGAAAGTATTGCTGGCATCGGCTCCTACTGCAATAACGGCCAGCTTTTGCTGGGTCATGGCCGGAGAAAAAGGCACCAGTTTTTTATCATTGCGTACCAATGTGATGGCGCTTTCGGCTATGCGTTTACGCAGCGCGTCTGTATTGGCGTTCAGATCGGCCTCCAGGTTGTTGGTATCAATATGTTGTGGCTTCCATAATCCCAGGTTGTATTTGGCGCGCAATACTTTCTTTACGCGGCTGTCTACTTCATCCTGGTCAATTTTACCGGCTTTTATGGCTTTTTTGATGGCATCTACGCTACCAGCAGCAGTAGAAGGTAATATCATCAGGTCGTTGCCGGCGAGCAGCGACTGTAAGGATTCCTGTCCTTTGGTATAGAATTTTGCGATGCCTTTCATTTCGAGTGCATCGGTGACGATCAGTCCTTTATACCCCAGTTCATTTTTCAGCAGTTTTGTAACGGCATTGTAAGAAATGGAGGTGGGCGTATTTGGTTTTTTATCGATAGATGGGATATAAAGGTGAGCAATCATAATAGATCCCACACCGGCAGCAATGGCTTCGCGGAAGGGATATAGCTCCAGTGAATCCAGTTGTTCCCTTGTTTTATTGATGGTAGGCAGGTCGAGATGTGAATCTACATTAGTGTCGCCGTGACCGGGAAAATGCTTGGCGCAAGCCATTATGCCGGCATCCTGCATCCCTCTGATGGTGGCTACGCCCATGCGGGCTACCTGGTATTTGTTTTCCCCAAAGGAGCGGTCATTGATTACCGGGTTAGCCGGGTTATTATTCACGTCCATATCGGGAGCAAAGTCAATATGGATACCCAGGCGGCGGCATTGCTCGCCCATCAGTTTTCCTGCATCGTAGGCCAGTGCCGTATCCTGTACAGCACCTATCATCATATTACGGGGCAGGGAAATAACACTGTCCAGGCGCATGCCCAGGCCCCACTCACCGTCTATGGCCACCAGTAAAGGTACTTTAGAAATAGACTGGTAGTAGTTGGTCAGCCCTGCCTGTCTTACCGGGCCGCCCTGGAAGAATATAACGCCACCTACTTTATTATCCTGTATATCTTTTATGACTGCGTTCACATGATCGGGACCCAGATTGGAGTGGGCTCTTATCATGATCAGTTGTGCGATGCGTTCATCGGGGGTGAGGGACTGGAACACACTATCTGCCCACTGAGAGGCTTTATCCTGCTGTTGTGCCACGGGCTGCGTGGCAGTTTTCCTATGCTTCTTTTTGTCCTTAAATACCAAGGGCGCAGAAATGGCGCTCCCGGTCATCATCAAACCAGTTAGTCCTGCAACCAATAATTGTTTCCTCATATCATAAACTTACAAATATTCAGTCGTAAATCCAGTGCTGGACTACTGAAAGTCAAAGAATTACTAATACTAATCATATGATTTTGTTAGATAGAAAGTATTTCGTTAAATTAGGATAGCCTGTTGAAGATAA
>NZ_DATCVJ010000695.1:0-1629 GCF_036566945.1 Chitinophaga sp.
TCGTAAATGAACTGATCAGTGTGTATAACAAAGCTGCCGTAGAAGATAAAAACAGAACCTCTGCCAACACCATGAGCTTCGTGGAAGAACGCCTGCGTATTGTAAGTACTGAACTTGGGCAGGCAGAAACACAGGTGGAACATTTTAAAACAGCAGAAGGCATTGTAGACATCGGAGAGCAGAGTAAACTATTTCTTGCCAGCGTACAGGAAAATGATCGTAAAATCAGCGAAGCTAACATGCAGTTGTCTGTACTGGATGCGGTAGAGAAATATGTGGATAGCCAGAATCCCGGGGGAAACATCGTTCCCGGCACCCTCGGTCTCTCTGACCCGGTATTGCTGGAACTGGTAACCCGGTTAACGGAAACAGAATTGCAACTGGACCGGCTGCGTAAAACAACCGGCGAAAACAGCCCGCTGCTGGCCAGTTTAAACCGGCAGTGTGAACGGTTGAAGCCCGCCATTAAGGAAAATATTGGAAGTCTGCGCGCTAATTTGCAGGCAGGCATGACGAGACTACAAGCGGAGAACAGCCGCAACATGGGCATTATCCGCAGCGTGCCGGGGAAAGAGAAGGCATTACTGGAAGTAAGCCGGCAGCAGGTAATCAAGAATAACATTTATACTTTTTTGCTGGAGAAACGGGAAGAAACAGCGCTGGCTTATGCCGCCGCGGTATCAGACAGCCGGGTAGTGGACGCTGCCGAATCAGCCGCCTATCCTTTCAGTCCGCAGAAACCGATGGTGCTGGCCATCTCTGTGCTGGCCGCGTTGTCGCTGGTAGCAGGATTTGTGTCGCTGAAAGATATGATGAACCGGGAAGTAATGTTCCGTGCGGATATTGAAAAAGTGACGACCGCGCCCATTGCTGCTGAAATTATGCATCACGACGGGAAAGATCCGGTAGTGATGAGCAATCACAGCAGAACCGCAGTGGCAGAGCAATTCAGGGCCTTAAGAACGGCACTGTCCTATATTGGATTGAATGGAGATCGCAAAACATTATTAATTACATCTTCTATTTCCGGCGAGGGCAAAAGTTTTATCTCTGTGAACCTGGCAATGAGTCTTTCACTCGCCAAAAAGAAAGTGGCATTGCTGGAATTTGATCTGAGAAAACCCATGATCAGTAAAATGTTGGGCATGCGTGTAGACCCGGGCCTCAGCAACTACCTGGTGGGAAAGGCTACGCTGCCCGATATTCTGCAAAAAGTAGGCGACAATGATTTTTTATATCTCTTGTCTGCCGGCATCATGCCTCCTAACCCCAGTGAACTTATTTTAAATGGCCAGCTGGAACACCTGCTGCAGGAGCTGAAAGAACGTTTTGATTATATCATCATTGACTCTGCACCGGTAGGGCTGGTAACAGATGCGAGGTTAATTGCTCCCTTCTGTGATGCGACCTTGTATGTGGTGCGCCATCAGCGTACACCAAAACATTATCTGAAACTGGTAGAAGAGTTGTATCAGAACAGGGAACTGGGAAGATTGAATATTGTATTCAATGGTATAAAACGACAAGGTGTAGCAGGATACGGGTATGGGTCCGGATATGGTGATATTAACGGATACGGCTACACGGAAGTTGTAAAGAAACCAGGCTTATTCAGACGCACGGTAAAGT
>NZ_DATCVJ010000696.1:0-6783 GCF_036566945.1 Chitinophaga sp.
CTGTCCGGAAGCGCAGTGATTTCATCAGCTGGTCCAGCCTGGCTTCCAGGTGGGCGGGTAGTTTGTAGGGCACTGTTCTGTTGGGGCGCTGGTGATCGTAGTTCCGGAAATCGTCTTTAGTTTTGCGGTTATTCTGAGAAAAAATAGCCATCGAATAGCAATCGCCATCGAGATAAAAAGTTCGTATTTCCAGTTTTTTGATAATTTTTTCCTGTACCATCGAAGGAAAGAATTTCTCCGGCACCTGCTGCAGATTGGCTTTGTTAATGGTTTTGGTCAACATTTTATATTGTGTGCCGTCTGTGTCTTCGAGGAAAATACATTCGCTGACAGGTTTCACAATTAGTTCGGAGTAGCTCTCCAACAGCTGTGTAATGGCGGCTTTGCTCGTCACCACTTCTGTAAAAGGTGTACTAATGCCATATTTGCGGGCCAAACTTAATACATGTAATTTGTTCAGCTGATCTTCTGAGAGGGGATCATTCAGCCACTTTTGCCGGTCAATAGTATAAAACAACAATGAATAAAGGCCGTTAAATTCATCTATCAGAAAGCGTTTCAGGGTATACTGTGTATTAAAGTCCGGCTGTTTAAGGCTGTATTTTACAGGAAAGCTGTTGATTTTTCTCCGGTACCAAACAACACCAATATTGTTGTTGGCAGGCAAATCGCTGAGTTGTTGAAATTGGAAGAAGTCCTCGCCATTCACCCGCAGGAAGGGAATCTGCAAATGGTTCATCCACTGGCACACCTGATCAGTGGTGCCTTCCAGGTGCGATTGACTTAATATGAGGAGCTGTTGAGACATGGTATAAATTTGATGGCCGGGAGTAAGGACTGCCGGCCGTAACCGGCAGTCCTGTTGCTTCCATCAGAATGGTGGAAGTAGATATTGATTACTTATCACGTTTGTGGTCACACACGTATACATCCGGACCTGAATAATGCGTGGGGGTGTGAACAGTAGTGCCTGCCGCTTCGTCTGCCAATTCTGTAGAGAATTCTGCCTGAAGAGCTGCTCTGCCACCTTTAATTGTTTCCAGCGATTCAACTTTTTTTGCATTCAGTTTTTTCAACTTTTCCATAGTTTTTAATTTTTTGTGGTTTACGTTTAGGGGTGATTACTTGTTAGGGTCATTCCGGGTGTCGGTTACATAATGCTGACCATTCCACGATGCATAATTTTCCGTGGTTCTTTCCTGATCATCAACAGAGAATTCAGCAGAGAAAGCCATTCTGCCGCCTTTTACCGTTTCCGGAGATGCTACCTTTTTGGTAACCAGTTTTTGTAACTGTTTCATGTTATTGGATTTTAAATCTGGATTAAAATTAGGGAGGAGGCCCTGTTCCACAGCGGGGCAAGACATATCTGGCCGGTTGCGGTCCATATTCGTGGGGTTTGGAGGAATAACTGCGGAGAGATGCGTCGCATGACAAGGGGTAGAGCGCGGCTGGTTGGGGCTGGAGGGTATCAGGCAGCGGGCTAACAAACATTCCTGCCTACTTCCCCAGGGCTATTTTAACATACGGGCGATTAGGCTTTGATATCGGTATTTTATGGCCGTTGTTCATCAACAGCATCCCGCCATCTTCTTTGAGCCAGCTCTTTACGTAAACGGGATTCACCAAATGGGTTTGGTGTGTTCTTAAAAACCCATGAGGCTTTAGCAGGTCGGCGTATTCTTTCAATGATTTAGAAATCAGCATTTTTTCTCCATTGGAGAGAAAGAAGAAAGTATAGGTGTTATCGGCTTCACATCTCACAATATCATTTACCAATACATACCTGATTTCACTTAACTGGGGCAACGCAATTCTGGGCGTGTTTGTTTTAGGCAGATGTAATTGCTGCAGCAGAAATCCCAGCTGCTCGTTTTGTTGTTTATGCCTTACCCTGCTTTCTGCTTTCTGTACGGCGCTGGCCAGTTCGGCGGGGTTTACAGGCTTTAGCAAATAATCGAGTGCCGCAAACTTAACGGCCTGAATGCCGTAGTGATCATAAGCCGTTACAAAAATGACCTCCATCGACCTGTCTTCCAGCTTACTCAATAACTCAAAGCCGGTACTTTTCCCTAACTGAATATCCAGGAAAAGCAGATCTGGTTGATGTAGCTGAATAAGCGGCACAGCTTCTTCCTCCTGCATTACGCCTGCCAGCACCTTCACAGACGGACAGTGTTTTTCTAATAAAATTTGCAGGTTCTCTAAATTGGCCGGCTCATCGTCCACTAATATTGCCCTCATTTTATAGCCATTGGATTAAGGTAATTGTAATGGTGGTTCCTTTATCGTTTGCATCCATCAACAACACAAAGGGTGTATCCTGGTAAATAGTATTCAATAAAGATATCCTGTTCTTACTAAGTTGCAAACCCAGGCCTGTATAATTTTTCGTTACGTCAAATCCCTGGCCATTATCTGCTATTTTTATCATCAAATCATGTCCTTGTTGTACAAAGGAAATTGTTATGTTGCCGGCTGCTTTTTTAGTCGAAATACCATGTTTGACGGCATTTTCCACAAAAGGCTGCAGCAGCATGGCGGGGATTTCAATGTTATGTATATCTACCCCTTGGCCAACAACTATCTCGTAGTTAAATCCGAAACGTAACTGCTCCATTTGGAGGTAGTCTTCCAGTAGATTTTTTTCTTCATGGAGACTTATCAATTCTTTATTATCCAATACGTTTCTTGTTAGCCGGGCGAATTTTCCCAGGTAATGATTCGCTTCTTCTGTTTGTTGTTTGTTCATCAGGTGTTGGATACCAGCCAATGCATTGAACATAAAATGCGGATTCAGCTGGGAACGTACTGTAGCCAATTGGGTTCTGGCTACATCTTTCTGTTGCTGTTCTTCGCGGACCTTCTTTTGATTCTTCTTTCTGAGCCAGATCCACAGGCTGCCGATACTTATGCCAAAGAAAGCGCAGCCCACGAGACCAATCAACAGCAACGCTTTATTCGAAAACCATTTACCTGTTGTTAGAGGAGGAAGTACCATAAATTGATAGCTCCTGGCTTTTGCGGTAAGATAACTTACTGATCCCTCCCAGGTCACTACTTTTGGCTTAAAGGTAATTTCATAATAACCTGCCTTGTCCCAAAACTCTTTATACAGTGCAAACGAGCCATTGAATTCTCCCAAATCAATATTTTCAGTCTTGTTGTCGATTGTTCTTTTCAAACGGATCTGATAATTATAAGGGGTGGTTAGGTTTACAGAGTGGAAATCAATTTTCACCAATGAATCCGCCAATCTAAACCTGATATCTGTTAAGGTATCTGTTTCCAGGAAACTTACATCTGTAGATGCCCTGTCCTTGCCCAGCGAAACGGAAAGGATCGTACCTCCCCTATACCGGCTCATATAACCAACTGCCGCTGTAAAAATCAGGGGTCTTGGTTCCCGCCAATCAATGAGAATGGCGTCCCTGTCTTTATAATTTTTAACATGATAGATTTCAATTTGCACAAACTGTTTTTCCTGGTAAGGAATATTGCCAAGCAGGCAATAGGTTGCTTTACCATCGGCGGTTTGTCTGAAATCAGCAGGTTGCGTCCAGTCGGTCAGTTGTGTATTGTCGTTCCGGATAATGCGGTAGCGGTAATTTTTTGCGTTTTCCGGTGTGATATAGCCATCAATAACTTCCACAGATGAAGGCCCATCCACGAGTATGGTGTTTTTTGACAAGGTGCCCCATTGCCAGCGATTACCCCAATATATCTTTGATCCGGTAGGCTGCTGCAACCGCCATGCTAAGGAGTTTCTGGGGAATGTTGCTTCATATCTGCCGGCATACAATCCCCGGAAACCATTATCAGATAGTACATTCATCCGTTCCCGGCCCCTGATACGTTTCAATTGTTCGGCCGTAGCCCTGCGAATATCAACGTACTCATGGCCGTCAAATCTCACATATAAAGCGGAGTCACTGCTGTTAATATCGATATTTGTTTTGGGCTGTGCAAAAGCGGAAAGGTAGCTGAGCAATAAAATCAGCAGACTAATATTCTTCATCCTAATGATTGATTTCACTATTTAAAATGGCCATTTATTTTTCTGGTTCACCGGGTCCGCGACATTACTATTGGCGTTAAAGATAGTAATGCCGATGACAGTAAAATTCATTCATCTGGGTATCCTTTCCAATCTACAAATAGTAAGGAGGACGGTTGTCTTAGTATTAGTAAGCTCCGAAGCAGTATCCGCCTTTTTGTATTGTCCGAATCGCCCCTTGATATTGTCCATATCACACAGTCGCGAAGTCTGGCCCATTCGGTACTTTTGAATTGGCACAAATTTTAAATCCAAAAACACCCATCACTATGGCAGACATCTTGCACAGAATTGGCATCAAATCGGCATCTATGGATGCTGTTTATCAGGCATTAACCACCAGAGAAGGACTTGCACGCTGGTGGACAAGCAACACAGAAGGAGAAGGCGATCAAGTGGGCAATATCATCAAATTTCGCTTTGGAGCGGGAGGTTTTGATATGAAAGTGACCGATCTTACTGCGCCCAGTCATGTGCAGTGGCTGGTTGTTGATGGACCGGAAGAATGGATAAATACCACCGTTGACTTTGAACTGAAACAGGATGGCGATTACATCATTCTGCTTTTCAAACAGCTCAACTGGAAAGAACCCGTAGAGTTTATGCACCACTGCAGCACCAAATGGGCGGTATTTCTGATGAGTCTGAAAGCGTTGCTGGAAACCGGCAAAGGTACGCCCGATCCTAATGATGTTAAAATAGACAATTGGAATTAGGAGTTGGAGCGTTGCACATAATTACCATGCCTTCCTGCTGATTGTAAAATAGCGCATGGCCACCATTAGCAAAAACTAACGATGGCCATGCGTTATTTGCTACACACTACTAGGCGTGGGTTTTCTTCAGTTTTACCTCCACTTTTTCGCCGGGTTTACTTACTGTCACCACCTTTTTTACAACAGCACCGGCGCCGGTACTATAACTCCGGTTTACCGTATTGGCAGATGTGCCCTGGAACATCCCGTTGATATAATGGTCGGTATAGCCCACCACTTCGTCCTGGCTATAGGAATGGTCGTAGCCAAATTCGGTATACAACAGGTACTCGCCGGGCATGAGGTTTACAAATTCGAAATGCCCTTCGTCATCGTATACCTGTGCCGTTTTAATACATTGGGCGGCTTCATCCAGCAGTGCAATACCTTCCCTGCCTTTTTTACGTTGCGATTCGTTTACCTTGATCCATTCCTTGAAGTAATCGTTGTAAGGGATAAGGACCACTTGTGTGCCACGGGGAGCCACCTGCTTGGCCTGTATATTCATCACCTGCATTTTGGCCCAGATAGTACCGTTGTCGTTGTAATCGCGGGCAAACACCTGTCCGTTAATAATAGCGTTACCGCCTTTCACCATTTTCATCGTCGCTTCTTTATCGAACGGCGATTTGATGGAATTGAAATCTGCTTCCATATCCACCATCCTGATCTGCTGACCATTGCTCCATGAATCTATTTGCCAGAGCCGGCGGGTTTTCTTATCGATGTAAGAAATAGATTTTTCATCGGTAGAAGGTTCTACTACGGTCACTTCCCATACATCGTGCTTGCCGGTGTATTTACTAATCCAGGTGCTGTTTTTCACTTCTTCCACCACCGCTTTTTTCAGGTTATCGCTGTTGGTGGGTTTGTATTCATACACGGGTAACTCGGTACTATAGCCGGAAGTCAGCGGCAGCAGCGACAGCAGGAACGGATAGGTATAACTATCTATAAAATACTGGTTGCCTGTTTCCTGAATCTGTGTTTTCTTTCCTGTTTTCTTATCAACATAATAACCGGTAACATTATTCCCGAAATGCAGCACCATATCTTTTAAGGTGCTATGCGATGCGCGGTAAACAGGCTTGAAGTTATCAAGCTTAGATATGGAAGTATCCTTCCACTCTTCCAATCCGGCAAGCGCAGTGATAGTAGTGAGTGCCAGTTGATCGTTGGCCGCATTGATACCGATGGTAAAGGTGCCGATGGGCGCTTCGCTGCCATTATTTACAGCGTAACAGGCGAGGGTGTATTTACCGTTCTTCAGCAGTTTACTGTCGAATTTTTCCTGTGCCTGGCTCTCTCCTCCAATGGCGGTGAGGATAAGTGAGGCAGCAGAAATCAGGATAGCCGTACGAATATGAAAAAGCATGGTTCTGATAGTTTATCTAACAGAACAAAAATAGCATATTCAACAGGCCCGGTATATACCGGAATAACAGGAAATAAATCTACCTGTTTTCAGGTAGACGTGGTTGTTGCAGGGCAGCAGATCCAGGGAAATTGATACCCGCTACAAGGAGATATCCCATTGTAATCTGAATCGCCATTGACTCGCAGGCACATCACCTGTTTTGTCGTAATTAAAATAACTCACCTCGGCGGTTACTTTATTTTTATGTCCGTTAAAAAACCAGTTGGTAGCGATGGAAGTTTCCCGTTTCTTTGTTTGGTCTGCTTCTCTGTTAGGCATATAGCCGGCGTTACGGGCGGCAAGTTCCAATGGTTCGGGCCACCAGTTTATCGCCTGGTGGAAGAAATAACCGGCCTGCACATAATAGCCATAAAGATTATCTGTTTCGTCTTTATTCAATTTATCGACGATTTGTTTCCAGTGACATTCTGATTGCCAGCTGAAACCCTTGTACTTAAAAGCCGTTTCGAAGTTAACCTGATTTACACTATACTGCCCGGGGAGTCCATTTTCATAGCCTTCCAGCGATCCGCCTCCTGCCTGGGAAAAACGGG
>NZ_DATCVJ010000697.1:0-4184 GCF_036566945.1 Chitinophaga sp.
GATTGCGAAAGATTGTTTCACAGCAGATGCTTTTGATAATCCGCTGATTTTAATGGGGGTGGAAAAGGGACTGGCTTATATTGCCGCGCATCCAAAATATGGACTGGAGGCGATTTATATTTATAAAGATAAAGACAGTACGATTAAAGAAGCTTTCAGCAAAGGTTTCAAACAATACATGGAGTTTTAAAAAAAATGTCCCACCCGCTGGTTAAACGGATGGGACCCACGCTCACTTTTCTTTCTTAGAATATGGACAAAAAAGGGTGTTAGTTCAAATGGAACTTTAACCCAATATTTCCCTGGAGGGTATTGTAGCTGGTAATGTCGCCATATTTATACGGTGCATAATTATAGCGCACATTCGCGTTAAACATTACTGGCGAAGCCTTTCCAAAAGGGACATTGAGGCCTATTTCCGGGCTTACCAGGAACTGCCAGCTGTTATTCTTCTCTACAAATTCACCCCAGTATTTTTCATAATTCATATTGGCAGTACCTACACCTACGGTAGCATATGGAATCACTGCTGATCCGGGTTTGGTAAATGCATAACTCACAGTTGCCTGAATAGGAATTACCTGCAGGGTACGTGTTTGTACAGCAGATACATCTCCTTGTTTATCGGGATATACTGCACGTGGGAGCTTTTGATAAAAGTCCTGGAATCCGGAACGCAAACCCACGGACCACTGATCATTCAGCATATATTGTAATCCTGCACTCCAGCCACGGAAGCTGGTTTTATCGGAATAATCTTTTAATGAGCCAAAAGGCTGCGCGATGGAATAGTTAATATCCACAGATAATGGTGGACGAACCTGTGCAGATACTGATTGTGCTGCAAAACATCCTGCAAAAATCAAGACCCAGTTTCTAATCTTTTTCATCTTCCTGTCAATTTAAAAGTTCAAGTCAACATTATTTTTTACTCAGGTAAGTGGACTGGGCAAAAGATGCCTGTACCATGGAGTCGATGTTGTCGATGTTCCATACGCCAGATCCGCGCCACAGTGCATTCCATACAGCTGTGAACTTGCCTTCTTTTGGATTTTTCAGGTCGAAAAGATCGATCGCCACTTGTTTTTCATTCACCTGGTATACGGTGTAGTAAGAAGGCCAATACCAGCCACCACCGGGATATCCCCAGTAACCGGGATCCCAGTATCCACCACCGCCCCACCATCCTGGATTCCAGGAGATGTTGGTATAGGAATTGTCTATACGCGTAAGATTCACTGCCAGATCAGGTTTGGCTGCTTTATTTACCAGCGTATAGCCACGTTGCTGCATCGCAGCGGTAACAGATGCAATCAGTTTTTTATCGTAATCTGTTAATGCTTTTTTGGCGGTATCCGAACTGCGTGTGAGTACTGCCACTGAATCTACTATGCTAAAGGTGGAATAGGCTGTGAAATTGGCGGTGCTATCGTGATTCGTGATGTAAATCCTTGACTCTTCATTAGTCATATCTTTCAAGGGATCTTTACGACAGCTGCTGAATGAAACCATCGCCACCAATGCGGCAGCGGCACTGAATAAAAACAAAGTTTTTTTCATGTCCTAGCGTATTAATTTAAAAAATAATTTTCTACCCGTTAACGATGATGAACCAAAACAGGTTGGTATTCCTGACAATCATGTTTTCCGTGTTTCCTCTCTCTTGAACGGATTAGATGGTTGATTGTTACAGAAAGTTTAGACGTGGAGTGTTAAGGAAATCCTAAAGTAAAAGAAGGGTTAACAAGTTCAATTACTAACGAAGTGGATTAAATAATAATAGATCTATTTTCTAATTCAATTTTTAATTGATGTGGGTTTTCGAATAATATACTATCAATACCAAATGCGCGCGCAGCCAACACATTTCGTATATTATCATCTATGAATAAAGCATTCCCGGCAGCTACCTGGTATCTGTCAAGCAACAGCTGGTAAAAGGCGGCTGCAGGCTTGCGCATTTTTTCACGACCGGATACTACCACACCATCAAACCAATGTAAAGAAGGATACATTTCCAGTGCGATTGGAAACGTTTCATCAGACCAGTTAGTGAGTGCATATAATTTATACTGTCCGCTTTCTTTCAATTGCCGAAGTATGTTTTTTGTTCCTTCAATTTCTCCGCCCAGCATTTCAGACCATCTGCCATAATAGGCGCGGATATTTTCTTCGTGGTGAGGGAAGTCTGCCACCAGCAAATCGGTGCCTGCGGCGAGTGTTCTGCCTTCATCCTGCGTTTCATTCCAATCGGAGGTGCAAATGTTTTGCAGAAAGTTTTCCATTTCTTCTTCAGAAGAAAAAATTTTACGATACAGATGTCGGGGATTCCAATCAATTAATACTGCTCCCAAATCAAAAATGATCGTACTGATAGCTGGTTGCATAGGCGTGTATATAAGTAAGAAAACGAAAATTAATCTAATATTTCATCGGCGGCATCCTCCAGCAGTTGCAGGTCTACAGAGTCGCTGCCGGCAATGCCTTCAATAGATCCTCTGATATGTGCTGCGTTAAGTAATACTTTTTCCAGTTGTTTTTCGCGTGACTTCCAGAGTTTTTCCATGGCATCTCTTTCACGTTGTATCGATAATTTCATGGACATAAATCCTTCGCGAATTGCTTTCCATTGTTCTGCAAATTCTCCACCGGTGAGGTATTCGTAGAGCATGTGCATTTTATCACCTTTGTTTTCCTGGGTGCGCAGCTTACCGGAAATTTTTACAATGCCGTCGCGCAATACATAGGCGAGGGCTTTTACTTCCGCGAAAGTACAGATCCAGATGCCATCTTTTTCGCCAAAACGTTCCATGTCTTTAGGCATGGTTTGGGTAACGAGAATGGCTACATCAACGCCCTGGCTGCGCATATCTGCTTTGAGCTTTTCTACCCAGTCTTTTATAAATTCTTTGGTGCGTTTGCTTTCGTAAATAATTCTGCCGCATTCCTGTCCGAATTGGTTGCGGACTAATTGTATACAATCGGCTCCACGTACGCCTTTACCTACCGGCGTTACTTCATCAAACGGGAAGTTGGCGCGTAACATTTCTTCCAGTACCAGTTCCTGTGCTTCTCCCTGCAACTGTGTAGAACCTTGTTCTACCCTGCGTTTCATCTCTTCTGCCAGTCTGCGTTGATCTTCCAGTTGTTTCTCCAGTTCTTTCAATCGCATCTGGTGTTCCGTGTCCCGGAGACTGTTTCTCTCTGATTCCTCTTTACGTATTTTATCTGCCAGTTCAGAACGGGCTTCCAGCAATTTCTTTTGCAGGTTGATTTCCAGTTCCTGTTCTTTGGTATTCAGTTCCTGTTCTTTGCGCAGAAAATCCAGTTCTTGTTTACGGGCTTCTCTGAGTTTTTCTTCCTGTTCCAGGTTGGCTTCTCTTAATACCGCCAGCTGGTTGTCCAGGTCGGCAGTAATGGATTTGCGCAGGTCTTCCTCTAACGTTTCCTGGAGCAGTTTTTTTTCTGCCAGCACACGTCTGCTCACTTCCTCTTCCTGTTGTTGTTTAAGGGTTTCTATCTGTCGGCGTTCCAGCGCCATCTTATTTTTTTCGGAGAGGAGCGTATCTTTCTCGTCCTGGAGCGACTTCAGGCGACGGCGCCATTCATCTTCCATTTTACCCCTCATTTCTTTTTCGATATCCGCTGCGAAGGCATCCTCCATGACAAACTGGTGCCTGCAACTGGGACAGGTGATTGATGTTCCCATAGTATTCAGTAAAAAAATTACGTAAAGATAGGGGATTGGCTGTGGGAATAAAAAAAGGAAGGAGTTTCCTCATCCTTCCTCATCCTTCCTCATCAATCAACATTAAAAAAAACAAACAACAGGCAACGGGTTTTCGAGGGGTAATAATATCGTTGGGGCGTGTATGTAAATTGGAAAATTATTGTTAGTAGGGTGTTAAGCGTGGGTTAGGTAATTGTTAAGGATGGGGACTTTTATGAAATCACGTATATTCGTGTTGTGGCTATTAACATTAATGGCTGAAGTATTTGGATTGGGGTGTCCCCGATCGGTAAGAAGCCTGGCCTAGTCGCCGGGGATCAAGTTGAAAACTTGGGGGATTAGTGGAAATTTTAAGCATAAAGTTTAGTCAATCTGTAAAGAAAAAATTCTACGTCCCGTACACCTCTGAGTGCATTCCTGAAGGACTTTATTTTGGCATTAAAAGACTCCGCAG
>NZ_DATCVJ010000698.1:0-4642 GCF_036566945.1 Chitinophaga sp.
GTAATCTTACCACATTCACAATCACTGGGCTTGCTGATCACCGACTTGTTGGCCGTACCGGATTGCGCATAGTAGAGCGCGGGTATCGTGAGCATATAAGGACAACCGACCGGACGAAGCGAGTTCGGGTGAAGTAAGTTAAACTTGCGGATGACATCATCAAAAGAGCGATTGCTTAAGGTACTACTATTGGGAACAGAGCTGGCGCCGTAAGGATGATCCTGATCCGATCCGGCCTTACACACCTCCAGCAATTGCACTTTAAGTGCTTCAAATTCTGTGGCTGAATAACTGCAGGACGATAACTGCTGCATCCACGTAGATACATAATTATTGCAGTTAGCGGCGTAAGAGCGATCCATAATGGCTTTCGCCGAATCAGTCATTCTTGCATTATCCGCTGCGGTCAGGTTGTTCATGTATCCAAGGTCACTTTGTACGAGCAGCTGTTGTGATGTAGTAAAATGCGCCATCTTCGGCAGCAAATTGGCAGCACTTACACTTTGAGCACCGGCAGCACAAGTAGCGGCATCAATCACTTCATCTATTACCTGCTTTTTTATAGACAGATAATTTTCCCGGAAACTACGCCAGATCATATTCTGATCACCTGCACACAAAACGCCTTCTCTGAAAACGCCCACTGGCTGAACATATTGATTCACACAGGCCCCATCAGTACTCTGACAAAGTACACTTACTGCACTGGTGGTATAAATAGACCAGCCATTCATGTTGGGGAAAGCCGCCATTTTAGCTTCTATCTTAGCTTTCAATGCCGCTGATTCCAATGCCAGCGGATCTACCGCTGCCTGCGTCCCGTAAAAACTGAAAGGTGATCCTACACCGCCTGTTGGATTGATAAAGCCTGCAGCTTTTGCGTCTGCATAGGTATCCACCGCGCGAAATTTGATATCCCATTCCAGGCTGGCTTTATGCTTTTCATACTCCAGCAGTTTACAGTATTCGGGATGAAAAGGCAGTAATGCCGCTGCCCAGGAAGACTGAAATTTTGCAGCAAACTGCTGCGGCAGCAGTGCCTGCGGCGTTACCAGGGTATCCGTTATTTCATCGTATACCAGGGCCGGCTTTCCATTCTCATCTAAATAAGTAATATCACTTCTTCTATAAACAGGTATTGATCCATCATTTACATAAAATATGGAATAACGGTACTGATCATCATCCGGATTGGCATACTGCCCGGATGGCGGTATCATATCCAGTAACATAGACTGCCGCGTCATATCGGACAAACCTACTTTCTGACATAAGACATTGCAGGAAGCCACAGCTGTAGCATAAGCATTATCAATCTCACCCCGGTAGGAAACCGAATCAGCAGGATTCAGGTTAGCCCGCTGCATATAAGCCGTAGCAAAAGAAAGACGGGTACCTATACCCGCAAGACAGGCTGCACAATCCGGTGCACAGGAATTATTCAACATCAGCTGCCGCTGCTCATCCTTCAGTTTATCCAGAGAAGTACATACACTACTTTTCATGAATACTTTCTCCCGGTAAGCCGCCATCGCCTCCTCATTAATCTTTAGCGTTTTGACTATTTCATAACTACCCTTTTTTAGTTGCAGAGAAAAAGTAATGGTATCTGCAGCCGGAGGATTACAATTAGAAATAATACTATCAGCACTGTAATTCGTTAATCTTTTAATAACCGGATTACCACCCAGCAGCTGGTTATACTGATCGTCCGTAATCTTTATCTCCAGGTCAAATCTGCCAACATAGCACACGTCATTACCATTGCAATCCTTCTTTTTTAATACCGGCGGCACCAGACTGTAACTAAAATCATAGCGTCCATCGATAGGCACCAGCAAGGGTTTATGGATGGTCATCACGCCATCACTGACGGTATTGTTGCTCACGCCACTGTACGTTTCTAAAGTCGTATCAACCACGTTGGAAGACAATCCCTTCAGGTTGGTACTGCCCGGCGTGCCCGCCAATGCCGTAGCAATAGTACGACCATGCATATCCAGGTAAGTAATACTATACTGCCCGTTGGCATCCTGCACCATGTTCTTGAAATAGTGTGACTCATCTCCCGCCTCTGTACCAAAAAGCGCATCCAGTTCATGCTGCGAGGCACTACCATAACTGTACTTCGTTTCGTGGCTGCTGTTAATAGCATAACCAGGGCCTACTCCACTCTGCCGGCTGATTCTGCCGGTATTATCCGGGGTATATACGGTTTCTGTAAAAGGGAAACCTTCTGCATTAGGAATATTTTTATTGAAGCCATCATTTGCCCGGGCATTTCTGCCAGAGTAATATTTCGATGCTCCACTGCTGCTGTCCATTGGTTGAGCAGAAGTTTGCAGAAAATGTGCCGGCGCATCCAGGGTATCATACTTACTAACGTCGTATGCGCCGTTTACACCAGTATTGAAATTCTTCGTATAGGCGATAATGTTACTTAAAGTAGGTGCTGGCAGTACCTGTATAGCGGGCCTTCCCTGTTGATCATACAATGTTTCCGCTACAATGGTGGTATCGGTGGTATTGTCTTTGGTCACGGTTTGCCGGTTCTGAAAATTCCCGTCAAAATACTGCACTACTACTTTACGCTTTCCTTCTTCTGCAAAACTGATATTGGACTGCCAGTTGAGCATATTCTCATGTCCCTTGAAGTTGAAGGATGCCAGACCACCTGTGTAATTGCTGCTCCAGGCAGTTTCTTTCCGGCTATTTCCGGCTCTTACCTGCACAGCTCTTACGCGTGCATACAAGGTGCCGGTATTATCATACATCAGCGGGATCGCATAGTGGTTGGCACTGATGCTCACACGGGAAGCATTGTTGCGGAAAACCAAAGCCGGGTTTACCGGATTCCCATATTTATTATTTGCCAGGGAAGAAGAATCAATATAGGCCCACTCCAGGTCGTATTCATCGGCTTCTTTCAACGCCGTCCAGGTAGCCACCAGCTGGTCTGGATTTGCAGGCAGAGATCCGGTTTGGAAGCTGATCGCTTTCACCACGTCATTTACCATATCCAGCTTAAATACCGGCTTCACACGCATTTCATTTTCCAGCATCAAAGCACCATTAATAGCGGTGTTACTGGACGTAAGACTCAGCAACTGCACCGTTACCTGATGCGCACCACTAAACACAAAACTACTCCGCACATTATACACCGTAGTGGTATCATAGTTAATGGCAAGGGTATCCTGCATCGTATGCGAGTTCTGATCCGTTCCGATATAAGTAACCCTTATAATGGCCGATGCAGTAAATGCACCGCCCGGATATACCGGGCTATATTCATTCAGTTTGAATGTTACAATATTCTTTACCGGGTAAGAAGCTTCCAGCTTACTTTTCAGGACGGCATCAAAATAAACACTGTCCTGCACCATCACGCTGGCGTTGGCCACCAGTTCTCCCTTACTGCCATCCAGCACTTTCTTAACCGTGATACCATTCTGCGCAGTAGTAGTCATTGTACACAGTGACAGTACAGCTACAAACAGTAGCAAAAAAAACTTTCCAGATATAGAGGACTTCATCATAAGGGTTAATTACTCGGGGTTCCTATAAATACTTCATAATTACTATAAGCGGCAGCTGGTACCAGGGTATTTGCCGACCTGGTAAAAAACTGTTGTTCATCAAAAACCGAAGCGGCAACAGATACATTATCGTGGTAACGAAAAAACGTTCTCACCAGTGCATAGGGTTCAAACACAATACCACCTGTATTCTCCTGGTCGATCATCGTACTCTTTACCACATACTGTATTTCCTGTATCCGCCCACTGCGATTTTCCATTTTAATGTCCATATAACGATAAGTCATATTCTCCGGAAACAAAAAGCGGATAGTAGTCGTGTCTTTGTGCGTAGTAACGTTACACTCTTTTACGCCCATCTGTTTAATAGCCGTCGTAATCAACAGCACCGGCGATGTACCGGCAGTGCTATCTGCGACCCCGGTACCAGCTACATACAGTAATTTATCTTCCTTAAATACAATAATACTATAGCGGGAATTTTTAACACTCAGGGTGTTGCCCAGTTCCGACCGGTAATTGGTACCAGACAACTGAATAGTACCTTTCAACGAATCGATCAGCACATCCGGCTGGTGTTCATTGGCATAGGTGTAATATACATCCATCGACATATTTCCTGATGCAAACACCTTTCCGGATTTGTTCAGCAGTTCAATGGCTTTATCCATTCCCTGAATGGTTTGCCCGGCTGCAACATTTGTTATTAACACGAAAAAGCAGACAAGTATATTCTTCATCATCAATTTATTCTTTGATTAAAGCACTTCTTGATTCAGTAATCGTTTTGATTCCCCTTTCTGTTTCTTTCTTCACCCTTATTAAAGTACCATCATCATCATACTCATAGAAAGTGGCGTAATTATTCTCGTCTAACTCCGCCATCAGCCTTAACGTTACCGGATCATAGGCATATGACTTCATATTGGCGTTATAGGGGTGGATACGCAGGTCATCAAAGTAAGCACCGGTACTCTCGGCATTAAATGTGATGGTAAAAGTAGTAGCGCCGGCAGGTATATCTACGATCTGTTCCACCCGCTGCCAGCCTTCTATGATATTACCTGATGGTAAAGCTGTAATAGTGGCAGTACCGGTTTTAA
>NZ_DATCVJ010000699.1:0-11634 GCF_036566945.1 Chitinophaga sp.
CAATATCATTTAATGGAAGATATTCCAAGCAACCCTGCTCAGGAAATACACGCTCCCCCTCCCAATATGCATATTGCATAATTCTAACAGCCGTTGTAATCACAACAGCTGATTTTTCTATTCATTTATTTTATTCATTCAATTACTGCCTGGACTTCGTGTATCCCGTATCGTAATACGTGTATCGGGTCCTCAATAGCAGTATTATTCTATCTGATTGTTTCCACGGTTGCGGCAAATGCTGCTATCCGGAAATGCGATCCCTCAACGGAAAAGCTTATTTTATGAACAAGCAAACATCATTATTCTCCAATATAAAAGGTGACTTTTCAGCCGGCCTTGTTGTTTTCCTCATTGCGGTGCCACTGTGCCTTGGCATAGCGCTGGCCTCCGGTGCCCCACTGTTTGCCGGTATGATTTCCGGTATCGTGGGTGGCCTGGTCATCGGCTTTCTGAGCGGCTCGCAATTGAGTGTAAGCGGCCCTGCGGCTGGTCTTACTGCAGTAGTACTGGTCGCCATCACCAAATTAGGAGCGTTCGACGTATTCCTGCTCTCCGTGGTGATTGCCGGTATTCTTCAACTGGTGCTGGGCCTGGTAAAGGCGGGTACTGTAGCCAACTACTTCCCTTCCAATGTGATCACGGGAATGCTCACTGCCATTGGTATTATTATTATACTGAAACAATTGCCCCACGCTTTTGGCTATGATGCCAACACAGAAGGTGATTTTACCTTTTTCCAGGTAGATGGGGACAATACTTTCAGCGCCTTATTTTCTGCCATTAATCATATTAGCATTGGCGCAACACTGATTACCATTATATCCATTTTCATTATTCTGTACTGGAGCAAGATCCCGAAACTCAATGTAGTGCCAGCACCGCTGGTAGCAGTAATTACCGGCATTTTGCTGAATATGGCATTTTCCGGCAGCGCGCTGCTGGCACTGGGATCTAATCACCTGGTATCCTTACCGGTACCCGGCAGCTTCGGCGATTTCGTGAACCAATTCACCCTCCCCAATTTCAGTGCGATCACTAATAAGGAAGTGTGGATCATTGCGGTAACCATTGCTATTGTTGCTTCTGTAGAAACATTGCTGAACGTGGAAGCCACTGACAAACTGGATCCCATGAAACGTTACACCTCTCCTAACCGGGAGCTGAAAGCACAGGGTATTGGTAATATCGTGAGCGGTTTAATTGGTGGCTTACCTATTACTTCGGTGATTGTACGGTCCAGCGCCAACATCAACGCAGGTGGTAAAACCAAAATGTCCACCATGATACATGGTGCTTTACTGTTGATCTGTGCCGCACTGATTCCGGTGGTATTAAATAAAATTCCATTGGCGACACTCGCCGCGGTGTTACTCGTAACCGGGTATAAACTGTGTAAGATTTCCATCTTTAAAGAAATGTTTAAAAACGGAAAATACCAGTGGGTACCATTTGTGGTAACTGTAGTAGCTATTGTGTTTACGGATCTGCTGATCGGTATTGCCCTGGGAATGGTAGTAAGTGTACTGGCTATTTTACGTGGTAATATGAAAAGCTCCTATTATTTCCGCAAGGAAAAATACCATAGCGGCGACAGCATCCGGCTGGAACTGGCACAGGAAGTTTCATTCCTGAACAAGGCCAGCATCCTGCTCACGCTGGATCATATGCCTGATAATATTACGTTGGTAATAGATGCGCACAAAACAGCGTATATAGATTTTGATGTACTGCAAACCATTCGTGAGTTTAAAGACATCAAAGCACCACAAAAAAATATCAAAGTGATCCTGACGGGGTTTAAAACGGTGTATAATATCCAAAACACACCCGACCTTACGCCCGAAGAGCAATCCAGGCTAACATCTCCACAGGTACACACGATTTCTTCCGGCAACCATAAAGAGTTGCTGAAGCAATTGCAATTAAATTAAAGAAAAATGAGGCATACGCCTCCACGCAGATTCGAACGTAAACGGAATACCATGCTTTTTATACGTTCATTTTTCAATTTCAAAAAATGAAAATCATGAAAACACTCAATAAAATTTCTCAAGCTAATATAACACCTAAAACGGCGCTGGAATTACTGAAAGCCGGTAACGGCCGCTTCGTAGATAACCTTCGCGTTAACCGCAACCTGCTGCAGATGTTGAACGACACCTCCGACGGACAATGGCCGATGGCGGCTATTGTAAGCTGCATGGACTCCCGCACTTCTGCAGAACTGATCTTTGATCAGGGATTGGGCGATATTTTCAGTATTCGTTTAGCCGGTGGCGTTATTTCAGATAATGTACTGGGAAGCCTGGAATATGCCTGTAAAGTGGCCGGTTCAAAATTCATCGTGGTATTGGGTCATACCAAATGCGGTGCGATCAAAGGCGCCTGCGACGCCATAGAAATGGGCAACCTCACAGGGCTGCTGAACAAAATAGCTCCGGCTGTTTTTGCAGAAAAAAACATAAAAACGGAACGCAACTCTCACAACAGCAAGTTTGTAGAAGCGGTAAATAATATACACGTAGAACGTTCCGTACAGGCCATTATGGAGCAAAGCAATATTCTGCGCGACATGATTCAGAAAGGAGAAGTAGGTATTATTGGAGCCGTATATGATGTTGAAACCGGTGTGGTGAACTTCAAAGAACACACACTCATATTGGAGAATAGCAAACCTGCTGAACCAGCAGCAGCAGCAGTAGCCGTTTAATAAAACGCCTTTTATAGAGGGAATAAATTTGCTTTTTCATAAACAAAGAAGGAGGCATTAATAACCCGTTTGATCAATTTATTTAAAGGCAATTGATCAAACAGTTATTAACAGCCTCCTTTTTTCTATATGTGTATCAGCTTTGCAGCGGCCTGCTCCAGCGTAGCCTGTTTTTTGGCAAAACAGAAGCGGATCACATGATCATCTTTTCCATCCTGGTAAAATGCCGATACCGGGATTACCGCTACGCCAAATTCTTTGGTCATTCGGATGGCAAAATCTTTATCTCCTTCTTCCGAAATACGGTCATATTTCATCAGCTGAAAATAGCTTCCCTCGCTGGATAACGGGGTAAACCGGGTATCCTTCATTAATTGCAGGAAATAATCTCTTTTCTGCTGGTAAAATGCAGGTAACTCCAGGTAGTGGGAAGGTGTTTCCAGGAATTTCGCCAAACCATACTGCATAGGCGTGTTTACGGAGAAACAGAGATATTGATGCACCTTTCTGTATTCCTTCATCAGGTGTTCCGGTGCCACACAGTAGCCCATTTTCCAGCCGGTATTATGAAATACTTTGCCAAAAGAAAAAGTAACAAAACTATTGCGGTAAATCGCCGGGTAACGCAGGATGCTGTGATGGGTGGCGCCATCAAAAATAAGATGCTCGTATACCTCGTCGGACAATACCAGCAGGTTAAATTCTGCCACCAGCTTTTCCAGCTCCTGTATATCGTTTTCCTGTAAAATGCTGCCTGTAGGATTATGCGGCGTATTCAGCATAATCATTTTTGTGCGGGGCGTAATTTTACGCCGTACTTCCGCCCAGTTAATGCGGTAATCCGGAAATGAAAGAGATATTAAGATGGGTATGCCGCCATTGACCAATACATTGGGAATATAGCTGTCGTATGCTGGTTCAAAAATGATCACTTCATCACCCGGATGTATACACGTAGCAATGGCGGTAAAGATGGCATAAGTGCCTCCCGGCGTAATGGTAATTTCGGTGTCCGGGTTCACGGATTGCTGATAGAGACGGCTTATTTTTTCAGCAATGGCAGATCGGAGGGGCATCAAACCGGGCATGGGGGCATACTGATTATGTCCCTGTTGCATGGCTTCATTTACCATGGCTTTCAGTTCATCACTGCAATCGTAATCCGGAAATCCCTGGGAGAGGTTAATCGCTTTGTGGGTGGCCGCCAGTGCGGACATGACGGTAAATATAGTGGTGCCGACATTGGGCAGTTTAGAGATCATTTCTATTTTTTTTGATATTGAAATTTAGGCATTTAGCGTCAAAGCCAATTGCTTTCAGCAGCTAAATATCTAAATTTCAATATCAAAAAAAGAAAAAGCTTAAAGGAACTTTTCGCCTTTATTACGTTTTATTTCCCCAACGTATTCTTTGATCTGTTGCTCGTTTTCTTTTTTGCAGATGAGCAGTACATCGTTGGTATCTATTACAATGAACTCATCGAGTCCCTGCAGCAGTACCAGTTTATCGTTGGGTACTTTTACCATACACTTGGTGGCATCTATTACCACTACGTTCTTGCCTTGTACCGCGTTGCCGAGATAATCTTTCTCCAGGTTTTCATAGGCAGAAGCCCAGGTGCCCAGGTCGCTCCATCCGAAATTGGAAGGGATGACATACACGTTGCTGGCTTTTTCCATGATACCATAGTCGATAGAAATATTGGTACACTGTGGATAAACCTTTTCCATCACCTCTTTTTCCTGTGGGGTGTTGAGTGCTGGCGTAGCTTGTTCAAACAGCTCGTCGATTTCCGGCAGGTATTGTTTAAATGCAGCCAGGATGGTTTTCACATTCCACACAAAAATGCCGGCATTCCAGAGGAAATCGCCACTCTGGAGGAAGGTTTTGGCCAGTTCCAGGTTTGGCTTTTCTGTGAATGTTTTCACCTGGTATACATTGTCTGACACCTGTTGTGGTTCAAACTGAATATAACCATAACCGGTATCGGGTCTGGTAGGCTTAATGCCCAATGTTAGCAGGGCACTGTTTTTTTGTACAAACAGCAGTGCGTTGAGGCAGGCGTTGGTAAAGGCCGGACCATCCATGATCAGGTGATCTGCCGGGGCACAGATGATGTTGGCCAGCGGGTCCTGTTTGTGGATTTTATGGGAGATATAGGCCACGCAAGGTGCAGTATTTTTGCGGGAAGGTTCACTCACTATATTGGCCGCAGGCAATTCAGGTAACTGATCGCTTACTTTGCTGTTATATTGGTGATGGGTAACCACAAAAATATTTTCCTTTGGGATGAACTGTGCGAAACGTTCATAAGTCCATTGAAGGAGGGTTTTCCCCGTGTTCAGGATGTCCAGGAACTGCTTGGGATTGTCTGTGCGGCTGTGGGGCCAAAAGCGGCTGCCTATACCCCCTGCCATTATTGCCACATAAAAATGGCTGTTCAGCTGTGTCATTTCTAAATAATTCCTTCTCTGATTAAATCATGTAAGTGAATAATACCCTGATATCGCGCTCCGTCCATAACCAGCAGTTGGGTTATATCGTGCTGGCGCATCATTTCGAGTGCATTGATGGCCAGTTGATCCTGCTGGATCATTTTTGGATGCAGCGACATTATATCTTTGGCCGTTACAGCTGCTGTGGGAACATCTTTCTCCAGCATTCTGCGCAGGTCACCATCTGTAATAATGCCTTGTAATAATCCATTTTCATCAACTACTGCGGTTACCCCCAACATTTTGGAGGAGATTTCCACAATTACTTCTCTTAGCGAGCTGTTTAGTAGCACCTGGGGGGACTGGTGTTGTTTACTGAGATCCCCTACTTTAAGGTACAACTTCTTTCCAAGAGCCCCACCGGGATGGAACTTTGCAAAGTCTGCCGCCGTAAATCCGTGCCATTCTATCAGGCATACCGCCAGCGCATCTCCCATTACCAGTTGTGCAGTAGTGCTGGTGGTGGGTGCGAGGTTATTAGGGCAGGCTTCCTGACTAACCGTGGTATTGAGTACCAGATCGGCTTCCTGGGCTAAAAATGAGTTGGTATTCCCCACCATAGCGACCAATGTGTTGCCAAAATTCTTCACAAGAGGAACCAGTACTTTTATTTCTGCAGAAGTACCGCTTTTGGAGATACACATCACGATGTCTTCTTCCCGGATCATACCCAGATCTCCATGAATCGCATCTGCTGCGTGCATGAAAAGTGCAGGCGTACCGGTAGAATTAAATGTAGCCACTATTTTCTGGGCAATAATGGCACTTTTACCGATGCCGGTTACTACCAGCCGTCCTTCACATTGTGCGATTTTTTCAACAACTTTCTCAAAATCTGCATCTATAAACTGTTGCAAATCATTAATAGCTGATGCCTCCATCCCAATTGTGCGTTTGGCTACCTGTCCTATATTAATAGTTTGATTCCTTTTCATGACGAATTACAAATTTATCATTTTTTAGTCAGCACTGGTACTGTAAAGTAATTTATATTGATACTCCGCGCTTTTTTAAGTAACTTCGTGTCCCCTAAAAAACATATAAAATTATTTCGTCATTTGTTGGTTCTTTAGAGTTTAAATTTGAATGCAATGGCTGTTGTTAAGGAACGTTTGATGGATGCATTACGCGAACACTTCGGGTTCGATTCCTTTAAAGGAAATCAGGAAAAAATTATAAATAGCATCCTCTCAGGCAAAGATACTTTTGTTATAATGCCAACTGGTGGAGGTAAATCACTATGCTACCAACTACCGGCGTTAATGAGTCCGGGCTGTGCGCTGATTGTTTCGCCCCTGATTGCTCTGATGAAAAATCAGGTAGATCTGGTAAGAGGCTACAGCAGTAAAGACAATGTGGCCCACTTTTTAAACTCGACCTTATCCAAGGCGCAGATAAAGAAAGTGCGGGCAGACCTCACGGCGGGCAAAACCAAGCTGCTCTATGTAGCACCGGAAACGCTCACCAAGCAGGAAAACCTGGATTTTTTCAAGGAGCTGGAAATTTCATTTATTGCGGTAGATGAGGCACACTGTATTTCTGAATGGGGACACGATTTCAGACCGGAATACCGCCGTTTGAAGGAGATGATCGACCAGATCAGCGATAACCTGCCTATCATCGCCCTAACAGCTACGGCTACGCCTAAAGTTCAGAGCGATATCGTAAAGAACCTGGCCCTGAATAAAGCCAACATCTTTATTTCTTCCTTTAACCGCCCAAACCTGTATTATGAAATCAGGACCAAACGCAAAAAGGAACAAACCAATAAGGATATTGTCAAGTTTATTCATTCTCATAAAGGCAAAAGCGGTATCATCTACACGCTGAACCGTAAAACCACCGAAGAACTGGCAGATATGCTGGTTGCCAACGGCATCAAAGCAGTGGCATATCACGCAGGCCTGGACCCAACTACCCGGGCACAGCGTCAGGACATGTTCCTCCATGAGGATACAGAGGTGATTGTAGCCACCATCGCCTTTGGCATGGGGATAGACAAGCCGGATGTGCGCTTCGTTATCCACTACAATATTCCTAAAAGCCTGGAAAACTATTACCAGGAAACAGGTCGTGCCGGCAGGGACGGACTGGAAGGTATCTGTATCTGCTACTATTCCCACAAAGATGTGCAGAAACTCGAACACCTGATGCGGGATAAATCACTCAGCGAACGTGAAATGGGTGCACAACTCATTAACGAAACCGTTGCCTATGCAGAAAGCGCTGTATGCCGCCGCCGGGTAATTCTCCACTACTTTGGAGAACACTTCGAAACAGAAAATTGTGGACAATGCGACAACTGCCGCAATCCTAAAGAAAAGATAGAAGTGAAAAACCGGGTAGTGATCATGCTCAAAGCGATCCGCTCCCTGGAAGAACGTTTCGGCAGCGAATACGTAATCAACATCATCACCGGCAAAACAAGTCCGCAGATCAATACCTACCGTCATGATCAGCTGGAAGTGTTTGGAGAAGGCAAAGAAGACGATGCACATTTCTGGAACTCCCTGATGCGTCAAATGATGCTGGAAGGATTGATAGAAAAAGATATAGAAGAATATGGCCTGCTGAAAGTAACCGCTAAAGGCACCCAATTCCTCAAAAAACCATATTCCATTATGGTGGCGCTGAATCATCAATTTGATGCAGATGCCATGGATGATGAAGATGAAGCAGCAGCCGAAGCACAAGCTTCAGCAGATCCCGCATTAGTGGAAATGCTGAAAGAACTGCGAAAGAAAGTGGCGAAAGAAAAGAACCTTCCTCCTTTCGTGATCTTCCTGGAAACTTCCCTGGAAGACATGGCGACCCAATACCCTACTACCGTTCAGGAACTGGAAAAGATCCAGGGCGTAAGTAAAGGCAAAGCGGTTCGCTACGGTAAGCAGTTCATAGATGTGATCACCAGGTATGTGGAAGAAAATAACATCACCAAACCTGATGACTTTGTCATGAAAAGCGTGGTGAACAAAAGCGGTATGAAGGTATTTATTATCCAGAACATCGATAAGAAAATACCGCTGGAAACCATCGCTAAAAATAAAGAACTCTCCCTCTCCCAATTACTCGATGAAATGGAAACTATTGTTGCCAGTGGTACCAAACTGAACATCGATTATTGCCTGGACGAAGAGCTGGATGATTATGCTCAGGATGAAATCATGGAGTATTTCAAGGGTTGTGAAACATCTAGTCTGGCTCTGGCAAGGGAAGAGCTGATTGAAAATGATTATACGCTGGAACAGCTGAAACTGATGCGTATTAAATTCCTGGTAGTATACGGCAACTAAGCCGGTTTTATCAGTGTCAAAGCATACGAAATGAGTATCAAACAAATACAGGAAACCATTGCCTCCAACAGGGAAAAAGTAGTCGCGCACCCGTTATATGCGGAGCTGCAAACACTGGATGACGTCCGCACCTTTATGCAGTATCATGTTTATGCCGTTTGGGATTTCATGTCATTACTCAAAGGATTACAACAGCAGCTTACCTGTGTAAATGTACCCTGGGTGCCCGTTGGCAATGCAGCCACCCGGTACCTCATCAACGAAATCGTAACCGGCGAAGAAAGTGATGTGGATAAAGCAGGCAATCGCTGCAGTCATTTTGAACTGTACGAACAGGCCATGCAACAGGCAGGCGCAGATATTGGCAATATAAAGACGATTATAGCCGACGTAAAGGCAGGGAAGTCTATCCAAAGCATTTTGGACACATCGTCCCTTCCGAAGGCTGTAAAGGGCTTTTTAGGCTTTACTTTCGACGTGATTGCTACCGGTAAGGCACATATTATGGCAGCAGTATTTACTTTTGGCCGCGAAGACCTTATTCCTGATATGTTCCTCGCATTGGTACGCGACCTGGATCAGAAGTTTCCCGGCAAACTGGATACTTTCATTTATTACCTGGAAAGACATATTGAAGTAGACGGCGATCACCATAGTCAGCTGGCCATGCAAATGGTAACTGAACTTTGTGGTGCCGATGAAAATAAATGGAAAGAAGCAGGTGAATATGCCCAACAGTCGCTGTTTTGGCGGCATGAATTGTGGAGCGGTATTCTGCATGAAAAGGTGATTTTATAAATTTTTTGAAAATTTATTTTGCAATTCAAAAGATTGTATTACTTTTGCAATCCCCTCACGAGAGAGGGCAACAAAAAAGGATGGTGCGGTAGCTCAGTTGGTAGAGCAAAGGACTGAAAATCCTTGTGTCGCCGGTTCGATCCCGGCTCACACCACGAAAAAAAGGTCATCGCAAGATGGCCTTTTTTTTTGCCCATAAGCACCGGTCCAACCGGGTTTCCGCATTTACTATGTCCAGGGAGCTCTGACCTCCGCAGGCGTATTATATTTTATTAATCTGCCACTTTGATATACCCCCACCCTTCTCTCTGTTTAGTGATTATTTCATAAATGGCATCCGGCACTACTTCAACGCCCGGGATCAATTCACTGGCGTCTTTATTATTCCGCTTCATGGTGGCACCACAAACTTTTACACTCACTTTTTTATTCTTCAGCAGCTCCGTGAGTGCAGGTGTTATTTTTGATTTATCTTTCAATACCATATCTAATGCATCGCCGTAAACGGCCACTTCCAACTGTGCATCCGGACTACCTTTCAGAATGCCGTTCATTTGTCGTATCACCGTGTTATGATCCTCCACCGATTTACTGGTAATATCAAATACTACTTTGTAATTGGCCTGGGCATAAGAGCCGAGGTATACAAGCAAACATCCAACAAGTACAAACAACTTTTTCATGATCATATTTTTACCTGAAATGATGAATATTAACCGCCGGTTTATTTGATACGCCGTTTATCTCTCTGGTATAAAATAGGTCCAAAAGGACCGTATTTATGTTGTTGCTCAGAAAAGGTATCGTTGAACGGCCCAAAAGGATGATCTGCCGGCTTGGTGCTTGCTACAGGCCAGTCTTTAGGGAATTCTTTAACAGGACGGGGTTGTGAATTCACAAAGGCAGCCACATCCCACGCTTCCTCGTCCGTTAATTGCGTTTTACTATAGTCGGCGCCAAACGGCATATTACTTTTTACATATCCGGCAAATCGCGACAATCTGTAAATACCGGCGCCGGTATTATATGCTTTCTCTCCCCACAAAGGTGGATACTCGTATTCAATCGCGCCCGCTGATTGTTTTCCCTCACCATTTACGCCATGACATTTACTGCATTTCTGCACATATACCAGCTTACCTTTTGTGGTATCCGCTCTTCTTTCCAGGTATGCTATTTCTTTTATTCCACTTCCCGGTGGTTTATATCCTTTAGGTACATCTTTCCCCAGCCATTGTATGTAAGCTGTAATCGCCCTGAGTTCCCGGCTGTTACTGTCGAGGGCGTTACCATTGAGGCTGCGGATCAGACAATCATTCACTCTTTTTTCAATCGATTCAACCATGCCGCTCCTTTCCCTGAATTTCGGGTACATAGATGCCGTACCTCCATAGTTGTTTCCCCAACATTTGGTGCCCGCCTGCAGGTGGCAATTCTGGCAGTTCATACCGTTGCTGATGGCCGCTATTTTTCCGCCGGGTCCAAGGTATACAGAAGTATGGGCGATAAGATCCCGACCATACCGGATCATTACACCATTTGGCGTATGCGGAATCGTAGCTGTATCGGGAGCTATCCATAACGCGGTTGCCTTTTCACCGCGTTTAGCCTGGTAAACTAAAAACATTTTAATCACAGCCAAGATCATTCCCAGTACCACTATGCCCAACAACACCCAGAAAAAAATCTTTTTCACCCCGCAAAACAATAACCGCAATTCCGTTCCTGGGCACGGCCCACCGCCCATACACCGGAAGGCACTAATTGTATTCCAGGTAAAATTCCTTCTATCCATTCTTTCTTGACCTCTGCAGCGTCAAGCGACATATTCTGCGCCACCACAGCACTATACACTGTTATCGCCATGTTACATACGCAGAATAATACGCCACTGGCCTGCAGTTCATTAATTCCGATAGCAACGTCGCCAATACCCGGAACTTTAAAATCCCCTGGTTTCGGTTCCCAGAACGGGTTTCTGACTGCCGGCGCCTTTGTGGCAGGATCATCAGCCTTAAACAGCTCTCCAAATTTATACTTGGCCCATAGGTCACTCTTCATCGCATATGGAATCGCGTCGTGACGCAATACCACCACCACACAGCATTCTTTTTCAGGCGTACCTGTAGCTGCATTGGTCAGTAGAAACACCTTCGGCCAGGCAAAAGGCAGGATGTCGTGCGGACGAACTACATCCAGCACCATTTTATGTTTGCCCTTAATTTTACTCACCCATGCTTCCGGGTTTTCGAGGTCAATATTCTTTTCTTCCTGGGGGAATGCTGCCTGCAAATCCAAAGGAACAAAAGACGGTATGGTCAATACCGTTGCTCCT
>NZ_DATCVJ010000700.1:0-14488 GCF_036566945.1 Chitinophaga sp.
ACTGGGATTAACACAAGCAGGATTTCCTGACCTGATTGCATTGTCACTCACACCTGATAATGTAATTGCGATAGTGGAAAACCTTAAGTGGATGCGGAGAACAGGACTCAATGCGTTTACGGTAAATTATCTCTGTAATGCGCAAACCAGTCAGTATGTGAATGCCGGATATGAAGTGGTGAATGTACCCGACTTTATTAACTCCCTGCATTCCTCCCTGCAAAGAAACCTGCTGCTGGAAAGCACTTTCACCGGTAACGGTATTTCCCCGGAACAATCTAAAGCCATCTTTGACTGGATGATGGCCACTCCGCAAAATTATGTGGACTCAGCCGGATTTGTATCGAATACCAATATCCTCACGATCCAGGATCTGCCTGACTCGATGACGGTAGTCACGCAGGATGATTTTACCCTGTCTTTCCAGAATAAAACCAATATTGTTCAAACCACCGATACTTACCGGAGTAATCAAACGAATGTATTTACCTCTGAAATCTCCTCGTTCTTCCAGGTGAAGTCGGACTTTATGTCCAGTATTATTGATCAGGTGAAAACACTTTTCAATGCGCCCAATTACCTGGAATATTTCTACCTGAAAGATCTGATTGCCACACCGGCTAATACTGTACTGAAAGATGCCAGCACCACGGAGCTGGATCCTGTCAAAGTGCGGGCGGTTTTTTCGAAAAACAGCTTACCCCTGCCGGAAATAATCAATATTGTCACCACCGCCACCGGCGCATGGACCATCGACGACAAGGACAGTATTGTACTTTATTATGGCTACCAGGTTCCCGGGCAGGACAATATCTATTTCTATTCAGATCCAACCATAGAAACGACCAATGATTTATTGTTCGCATTCAATTTCATTCAGGGGCTGTCCAGATTCATTATTCTGTATAAGAGTCTTGGTTTTAATATTGTGCAGATAGAAGGCGTTATTCAAACCCCATCTGCCTATAATCTTACCTATAATTTCGACGCAAGTACTTTCTTACTGACCTTTAGTCCGAATAACATTATTGCGCTCAATACTTTTATTAACCTGGAAAGTGCTTTTGGCGATACGAACAGTGCATTGGTGGGATATCTCTATACCGTCAAAGCCACTACGCTGGATGCCTGTGCGGCGTTATGTGCTATCACGGGCTGGCATGAGGACCAGTGCCGGTATTTATGCGATTACTTTTTTGGAACAGGTGTGAATTGTAAGACCGTATTGCAGCTACAGCGATTGAACGTCGCTTTCTCCATTACCGCTCAACTGGGAATAGATGTATACTTTCTAAAACAACTCAACGACATCGCTTCCTGGCAGCAGACCAATGCTGCCAACTGGGCCACCTACAATAGCTTGTCGACTACATTACTGCAAAATGTAAAAGCAGTGATCCCTTCAGATGCATGGCCGACGGTATTTAAAACCATGAACGGCAAGCTGGAAGAAGCAAAACGAACAGCCATGCTGGCCCTCACCGTTTGGGAAGTGGGTAAAACCTACCCGGACATTACCACCGCCGATAATTTGTATGAATACCTGTTGATTGATGTAAAAAGGGGAGGATGCCAGGATATTTCCTATATCAAGCAGGCCCTGAACTCCGCCCAGCTATACTTGCAGCGGTGCCGCCTCAACCTGGAAAGGAACGTGGTGATTGATAAGGCCGACCTTCCGGATGTATATTGGGAATGGATTATGAACTACCGTATATGGGAGGCAAACCGGGAAGTATTTTTATATCCCGAAAATTACCTGGACCCTAGTTTACGTGTGTCAAAAACAGATTTATTTAAGGAGCTGGAAAATAATCTCAGCCAGGGAAATATTACCGCTGCCACCGTGGAAGCAGCCTATACACAATACCTGGATTCCTTCCAGGAACTGGCCACGCTGCAATACGTGAGTGGTTACCATTGTTATACGGATGGACCTATTAATCCGGAAAGTGAGATCTTGTATCTCTTTGCCAGAACACAGTCGGTGCCTTATCAGTATTACTATATTACCAGGCAGCCCGGAGATGTATGGTCACAATGGAATAAGATCAATATCACCATCAATTCCGATCATATTACCGCCACATACGCCTTTAACAAGCTGTTTATTTTTTGGGTGGAGCTGGTGCAAACGAATGAAACCGGATCAGACAATGCCAAAATTGTCGTCACTAAAGCCAGCATCAAATCATCTTTTTACGATTATAGTGGTAACTGGAAACAGCCGCAAACCATTATTGATAACCAGGTGATAGATGTGAGTCCATATCCGTCTTTCAACAGTCCTTTCAATGCGACTCTCTTTAATTCCAATAAACCATATTACAATCGTGTTATTGCATTTCCAAGTGATGATAAAAACTTCTTTGATCCGTTGGCCGACCCGCAGAAACAACAGAAAATTTATCTTTACTATGGACCGCTGACCAATGTTTTAGCCTATAACCCCGCCACTGTTCCTGATCCCAAGCTAACGGCTCCACCCATGACCTATGCATTTGAACTGCAAATTGGTATAGACGATGCCGTTATACGACAGGGGAAAACCGAAGGTATCGCAGGATATTATCCACTGACACCTTTCATTGTACTGGATGCCCTGCTGGAAAGCAGTTTCCTGATCAACAACCATGAATATGTTTTCCTGCAGAATGATGCTTTAGCAGGCAATAGTGCCCCTGGGTTTGCAGCCACCAGTCTTGAAAAGAAACTGGTATTGCAACCCTCTGCCAATACCTTAAGAACAAATTACATTGAAGGTATGGGTTTGGATTTGGTAAGTTTCCTGCAGCCGTCTCCGGTGGATAATACTTCCTTCATTACCTTCGATATTAATGCCACACAATCGGCCAATATTTACACCATCCTGACCACGCCTCCAAATGCCGTGATCAGCAGCACAGGTACCGTGCTGGCCGGTGCTTTGACAGTGGATGCTTCCATGTATGCCCTGCTGCTATCTCTCGATATAGAACAGGCCAGAGAAGTCAGAGACATATTGTATGCCCACTACTACGGTACACAATCGTTACTTCAGAATATTGCTACGCTTAACAGCCAGATTATTCCAATAGATAATAATCCGGGAATGTTCATTTTTTATAATGATGGCGATGGCTATCTTTTTAAGAATGATAAATATGGAGATGTCAGTGATCTGGCCAGAATCGGTAATCTGCTGAATGGCGTAAATATATATTCATTTATTTCGCTGGATATTGACCAGACGCTCTCTTTCAATATTTATACGGCATTATCCGCTGCACCCAACCTTATTATTTTAGCGAATGGTCAGGTGGATGTAGCTAAGGCACTTAGCATACAACCCAATATGTTGGCTGTTTTGTGTAGTATCTCCATAGAGCAGGCCTATGAAGTGAAAAATATATTGTTGTCTTCCTCACTCACGGGCATTTGCTATGAAAGTGGCAGCTATGTGCATGTAGAACCGAATTCCTTTCAAACAGCAGATATCAGCATTGATGTGTCAGAAAGAACGTATTTTATTTTGAGCACGCCACCAAATACCATTATCGGTAAAGATGGAATAGTAAACACCGCTATTGCCGAAGGACTGAGTGTACAGATGCTTGCAGCGGTTCTGGGGATTTCTCCAGAACAGGCGGCAGAAGTTAAAACGATATTGATCACCCCTGACGCGACCACCCCGCCCAGCAAGTTTGTACCGAATGACAATATCTATTCTCTTCAGTTCACCATCGACAGAATCAGTACCGGCGCCATCCGAAAATTGAGCCGGATACTGTTCACAGAAGGAATTGATCAAATGTTGTCGCTGGAATCACAACAGGCGCCCAAAAATGTGGTGTCCTATTTCGACCAGCTGGGCCCCACGGCAGCCGTCACGCCGCCTAAAATACAATATGATGAGCAGGTAAGTTTTGTTGGACCCTACGGTGAATACTATTGGGAATTATTCTTCCACGGGCCTATGCTGGTGGCGAAAGTACTGAATAATAATCTGCAGTTCAAGGACGCGGAGGATTGGTATCAGTATGTATTCAACCCCACATTAAGTTTGGTAAAGATGGAAGCGGATTCGTTTGTGGTCAACAATATTTCTCCTGCACAATCTGCCCAGATATTTACCACCCTGAGCACGCCTCCGAACGATTTGATTGATGCCAACGGATTGGTAAAGAAAGGCGCGTTGACCGTGACTATACAGATGCTGTCTGCCGCATTGTACATCTCCGATATACAGGCCGCAGAAGTAAAAAATATCCTGGTCAACAACTATCTCATTACCCCGCTTTATACCTACTGGCAATTCCAGCCTTTCCGGGAACATACGCTTCAAACGCTGACAGAACAGCTCACCGATCCTGCGCAGATCTATGCATATGACCGCCATCCGTTTGATCCGCATGCTATTGCCAGACTCAGAATAGGCGCCTACGAAAAGGCGACGGTGATGCAATATATTCAGAACCTGATCGACTGGGGAGATAGTGAATACAGATTGTATACCTGGGAATCCATTACTGCAGCCATGATGTTATACATCTACGCATACGATCTGCTGGGCCCACGCCCGGTAGATATGGGCGAGCAGCCACCTGAATTCCCGGTGAACTTTAATGAAATTCTGGCGAAATATGGTGACACGGCCGGTGGCATCCCGCAGTTTCTCATAGACATGGAAAATGCTATTTCATCTTCCATTCCTCCGGTACTGCCACCCGTAGGGAAAGATGTTCCTTACAATGATATAGAAGCCTATTTCTGTATTCCGGAAAATGAAATGTTTGCCACCTACTGGGATACGATCGACAACAGGTTGTATAACATCCGGCACTGCCTCAACATAAACGGGGTAGCACAGCCACTGCCACTGTTTGATCCGCCCATCAATCCGATGGATTTGGTAAAAGCAGCAGCCTCCGGTAACAATATTCTGAACCTGAGTGCCATGGTGCAGCCCAATGTGCCGGCCTACCGCTTTAGCAGCATGATACAGCTGGCAAAAGAATTAACCGGCACCGTGATGCAACTGGGTGGGGAGCTGCTGGCTGCCCTGGAGAAAAAAGATAGTGAAGCGTTACAGCAGCTGCAAACAGTCAATGAACTGAACCTGCTGAATCTTAATGTGCTGATAAAACAGCAACAGATTGTAGATGCGCAGGCGCAACTGGAGTCCTTGCAGCAAAGTCTGCAAGGTGCGCAATATAAACAAAACTACTATTCCGATTTATTGGATGCAGGCTGGAATTCCTACGAAATTTCCGATGTAGCCATACGTTCATCTGCTATCATTCCTCAGACCATTGCAGCCGGTATCAATGGGGTATCCATCGCCGCTTACCTGGCGCCTAATATTTTCGGGCTTGCCGACGGAGGAATGGAATTTGGAAATGCGGTAAGCGCGGGTGCCGGCATCAGCAGCATCGCAGCGGAAATCCTGAATCAATCAGCAGGACTGGTATCGACCGCAGGTTCTTATCAGCGTCGGGACGAAGACTGGGAGTTCCAGAAAGAAAGTGCCGGATATGAGGTGGCACAAATCACCCAGGAGATTACTTCCAGCCAGGCCCGTATCCTGATTGCACAGCAGGATTTGATCGTGAACCAGAAAAGTATCGAACAAACCCAAACGGTTGATAACTTCCTGAAATCAAAATTCACGAATGAAGACCTTTACAACTGGATGAGTTCCAGGTTATCATCTCTTTACTTCCAAACGTATAACCTGGCATTAAATACCGCATTACAGGCCCAGGCAGCCTTCCAGTTTGAAGAAGATACCAATAGTCAACTGATTACCTTCAATTACTGGGACAGTCTGTATAAAGGGTTGTTGGCGGGAGAATCGCTGATGCTGTCACTGCAGCAAATGGAAACCTCCTATAATAGCCTCAATACCCGTACGTTTGAAATCGAAAAAACCATTTCTGTGCAGCAGAACTTTCCGGAAGAATTCCTGTGCTTTAAATGGGGTAATAACGGAGGAACACAAGGTGTGCTTGATTTTGTATTAAGTGAGCAATTATTTGATTATGACTTTCCAGGACAATATTGCAGGAAGATAAAATCGATATCGATATCGATTCCGGCTGTTATCGGACCCTATCAGAATCTGAATGCTACGCTTACTCAAAATTACAACTGGTTAATCCTGGAACCGGATGTGAATGCAGTGAAGTATGTGGTTTCCAAAACCACTGCCGGAACGGGGTTGACTACAGATGAGCCACCATCCAATATCCTCCGTCAAAACTGGGTTCCTGGTCAACAGATTGCATTGTCGAAAGGAATAGATGATACCGGTTTGTTTGTATTAAACTTTGATGATGAGCGATACCTGCCTTTTGAATGTACCGGCGCTATTTCTTCCTGGACACTGAGTCTGCCGCCAGATACCAACAGAATAAATTATGACAGTATTTCCGATATCATTATCAACGTAAAATACACGGCCAAATTTGGGGGTAACAACTTTGCCACGGCTGTTAAGAATGTTTACAAGAATATTCAGTATCCATCCAACAGTTATACCAAGGCGAAGACCTTTGATTTGGAAAAGGCATTTTTCAATAGCTGGACCAATCTGTTTGGTACACCTGTCAGTGGTATACAAACGATTACTTTTCCGATTACAGACAATTACTGGCTGCCCAACATGGCCACTGTAAAAGTGGAAAAACTGGGACTGCAATTGGAATTGGCCGATGGTACGGCGGTGAGCGGGAATACTTTTGTGCAGATAAAAGGCAGTCAGGGTGTTAAGTTATTTAATATCTCCGCGAATTATGGAGAGATCAGCGGAGATGATTTACAGAGTATCGGCTTTGGCAAAGGAAGTGTGAATTGTACCATTCAGTTTGTGGATGCGAATCTGCCGGATGGTATATCAAAAGGAACGGGTACAGACAAGGCGCTGGACCCCACCACGCTGATTGATATGGCTGTCGTTATTTATTACACCGAACCTGCATTTAGTTAATCATATTCCCTGAAATCCAAAAAAAGGAGGTATACCAAAAAAGAAAAAATAACCATTTGATGTCAGGCTGGTGCGAACCAGCGATCGGTAACAACTTTTCTCTCACAAAAAAAAATTAAGCTATGGGCGTTAATGACTGGTGGTACCAGCCCTGCCTTGACAACATCAAGGCATTGGGTGGAACAATGTGTCCAGAGGAACATTGTGATGCTACCATTGTAAAACAGTATTCAGAAAGCTACTGTAATTGTTCCAGTACCTATCCAAACGGATGTTCGCCAAACAGGTATGACGGATGTTGTTCCTACTCCGCCACTTCACCGGTACCTATCATTAGTGAAGGCTGTTATTGTTGCTGCGGTTGTTTTGCAAACGAAACACCTGTTGCAGTAGATGTACAAACCTACAAGGCTATTGCGGAATTCGTTCCCGGCGACCTGGTGTATGTGGCCGACAATGCGGATCTCAGCAGTTGGAGCCAGAAACAGGTATTGTTTAGCAATGGCGCTGGTGGAAATACCAGTCAGATTACCATGATTAAACTTACCTACGACACGGGGGATGGTAAACTGGATCACCTGTTTGTTTCCAGAGATCAGTTATTTTATATGACGGATCAAAAAATGAAGTCTGCCGCTAAACTGGTGCCCGACCAGGACAAGCTGGTATACTATGACGGCACTACTGCGCTGGTCAAAAGTCTGGAAGTGGGTAAATACAAAAAAGGACTGCACCACATTGCTACCAGTATTGGCCCGGCTACCACACTGGATGGTCACCTGATGCTTGCCAAAGGTATCGTTTGCGGGGATTATGCCTTGCAGCTCGGCCTTTTGGCCAAGGATTCGGGAGGACTCGTTGCAGACCACGATAAACTGCCTGAATTTGGTTCCCAGGCCTACCTGGAGAAGTACCAGCACATCATCGGTGACGCGCTCAAGGCCCACCATCCGGATTACAAACCGGAGGATTTCGATTCCAGTGTGTTTGAAAAATTTGGCACCAAAGGCGCTGTTAATATCCCTGACAGTGCACAGCACTTTATCAGCAGAGAACAGGCACTGTCTATTTACGAAAATCCAAATGCCGTAATAGCACCTGTTTATTCCGGCATCGGAGATGAGGTGGTGAAATACCTGTTTACCTTGTTTCAGGGTTTTTATCCGGATGTTAATTTTTACTACGACAAGGAAAACCAAATGCCAAATGCTTATTCCTTCATTGAGTATGGTCAAACCTTTGTAGTGGTTAACGGCGGTCTGGCGCGTATTTCCGTGATGAATTTTAATCTCCTCGCATTCGTAATAGGCCATGAATTAGGACACCTCTATGGTGGTGAACCTAAGAATCCGGCTGAATACACCTGTGAAGGGATGTCCGATTACTTTGCGATGACCGGGGTATTACCAAAGGTATGGTATGGTCTTTCCGCTGCTCCTATCATGAAGGCGGCGATTAGTACATTGCCGGACTTCTTTGATCTGATTGCTCCCATATTGAGAAAAGGAAGAAAAGGGAATACCTGCATGTACATTTCAACAGATTGTCGTATGGATACTGTAAACGCAGCATTCAATATGATGGCCTTGCCTGCATGTGCCGGCGGTCCTGTAGATCCTAAGCTCCAGGTGTCATCCGCACTCCCTGTATTTGATAAAAGAGGTACTACATTGACAGTTACTTACAACTTGCCGGTAGATCCTAAATCAGCTACAGCCATCGGTAACTATGTATTCGATCCGATTCTTTCCGTGAATGCCGCCCGTATGGATCCAAAGAATCCAAACGTGGTGAACCTGAGTCTCATCAAGGGGAAACCCGGAGGTTATTCCGTTTGCGTATTTGATGTTACCTCTGCTAAAGGCGAGCCACTGATCAAGGGTGATAATTGTGCCGGTTTTAATTTCTGATAACCGGCTTTCTACATTCAGGAGGCCTGCATACGGCTTCGTATAGCAGGCCTCTTATTACTTAGTCGCAAATCCAGTAAGTACCATGATACACGAAATTCTTGAGGTAGAAGAAAACAGTTCATTTGATGATTTAGCTGTAAAATTTGGGAGCTACCTTGGTTTACCGGGAAGCATCCCCACCAACGCATTATTGCGGGCGATCAACGATCCTGTATACGCGCAAAATCTTATTATCAGCCGCCAGAGTGCACCCTTCCTGAATGCCTTATTAAATGATGCTGGTAATAAATTGTATGAGGTAGAAGAGGAAAAAGAGTTAACCAACGGTGATTTGTTAAAAAGAGCAGGAACGGCCTTGTTCAATTGGACCAAATCCGGTTTTACCGTAGTCAGTGATGAGGTATTGGAAAAACGGGAAGATGCCTGTCTTTCCTGCGAGCATTTGGTAAAACCAGAGAAATTTTTGCAGAAACTGGTTACCTCCAAATCTAAAGATACCATTGGTAAAAGGGCCGCAGATTGCGTTTGCAAGGTTTGCGGATGCAGTATCAGCAAAAAGATTCGTGCTGCTTCGGAAGGTTGTCCGGTAACCATGCCAGGTAATCCCGCCCTGAATAAATGGGGAGAACCTAAATACTAATCTATCAACGGACTTTAACAAAGAAGGTGTAAGGTGTTGCACCTTCTTTGTTATGCTTGTATGTGTAGCAGCAAGACATTTTTATTCTTCTCCTACAAATCCATAAAAAACTGTACCCATGCAGAAGTCAATCTAAACTGCTTCAGCATTTTTGCCGTTTTAACATTAAAATCCTTGTTATTAATCAGCGCTGATTTTCCGGGTGCCGGCATTTTCCATTTCTCCGGCGCTGTATCCATGAGGGTAACGCTCTCAGCGAAAATAGTAATATGCTGGTGAGGGATGGCTACGCCTAAAATCATTCCGGGTAAACCATTGAAAGACTCCGGTCCTCCGCGGGTAGGAATTTCATCAGTATAAAATGCCACGACATAGATAGAGTCAAATAACAAGGCATTGGCCCGATGACATTCATAGCCGGCAATTTCCCGGGTTTCTTCTGTCAATTTCCATTTCAGTTTTTTAGCGGCGTCTTTCATGAAAAATACCTGCTCAAAAGCCTGCTTTTCCGTCAGCACTGTATCAGTGGAGAAATTGCTATACACTTTGTTCTTATAAGCCACCGGTATCTGGAAGGTTTGTGAATAGTTCATATCCGGATTCCCCGGCTGATAAAGACTTTCTTCCCCGCTGAAATATAGCTCAAAGCTATCTGCCCAGAACTGGGGCGCAGTGCTCCGGTATTGCTGTATGACGGCTGGCAGCTGATCCTCGGCTACGCTCCCCGTTTCTTTTAGAAAAATGGGCATCGCTGCAAACGTATTGACTTTCCGCTCAAACTTTATTTTCCCGCTGTTGATAAATACCGCCTGTTGCGCAGCAGCAGGGGGGAAGCAGTTCATCCCTATAATAATTCCAAGAATGTTAATGATCTTTCTCACTGTTTAATACTATTAAATTTTGTGAAATTCCAGGTCGCACCGAGCATAAAGTAGCGCTGAATAGTGGTGTAGCGGTTTTCTGAAAAAAATGTGTTGGTGGCCGTACGGGCATAACCGTTATTTTGGTTCAGGATATCATTGCAGGAGATTTTCACCGTTAGCTGGTCGTTGCTGAAAAAATTGCGCCCTATCCAGGCATTCCAGATGGTACGCTTGAAATTATCGTTGAATGTCTGCGTTTTTTGCTGCCAGAGGTAGTTGGCATCTGTATGGAACTGGAACTTCTTCAGAAAATAAAGATCAAAAGAGGGGTTTAGGTTATAGTAGAAATAGCTGTTTTTAATGTCTGGCTGAAGAGAGGAACTATTGTTAGTGTATCCTCCGGTTGCCGTTAAATTAATGCTATATTTCTGCAACTTCGCTTTATAGGCTTGCAACACCAGGGTATAGGTATTGTAGTTCAGCTGGTTGATGGCACCGTTGATCGGACTAAAGGACTTACCGCCATTAAACCCCAGCCCGGCAACGGCCTGCAGGTCAAACGGGTTGATTTGCTTCGAGTAATAACTATTTGCATAATAATTACAGTTGGCATAACCTTCCATATTTACATTTTGATAGGTATACGCCCCCGTAGGATCTACAGTGATCGATTGGGTAATTGGATTTGATACTATCGTATAACCAGCCGATGCTCCATAATACATCTGTGAGACTGTTTTTGCAGCATAGTACCTGGCAGTGAAATTGTTGGTGAAGCTATTCTTCAACGTTGTATTATCCAGTACCGTAGTAAGCTGACCGTTATCAAAATTAAAAGGAAGCATCTGCGGACGGCTTGGGTTGTTGCTGTTCCCGTTGTAACTAAAACTCAATGCTTCATAATTACTGAATTTATAGTTGAAATTGAGACTAGGATTCAGGTTTGTAAACTGTTTATCCAGCTTTAGGGCATCATACACACTTTCGGAATTCATCTGAACAAACTTAATATTGTTACCTACTTTCAGTATTACCTTTTTGTTGGCATAATTCAGGGACAATCCACCTTGGTTAGCCCAGGTGGTTGAATTCATTTTAGTACTAAAAGCCGTGTCAATCGTTGTTGGGTCCTGGTTCTTGCCAAGGTTATACGAACGTTTATCGTCATGCGACGATTCGCTGTACAAGTCATAGTTGACAATCAGGGACAATTTTTTAGAAAGGGGCTCGGTGTAAATAGCATTGAGCGTAGATACACGCCAGTTATCATCCATTTTTCTGCGCAAATGCAGCACTGCCGTGCTATCGGGACGATGCAGTTCATCATAGAAGGTACTCGTGGAAGCGCTTTCTCCATTAGTGGCATCATTGGAAAAGTTATTATTCAGATACACCGCGATGGTACGGCCCTTCTTTTTTAATTGTTTTTCCCAGGACAGGTTAAGATTGTAACGGTCGTAGTCATATTTATTGGTGCCGGATTTCTCACTGTTATAGATCAGGCTGGAATCACCCCGCCTGTTCTGTGTAAAACTGCTATTCGAACTTTTGTTACTATAGCGTGATCCGTCTGTATAAATAGTAAAAGTGGAAGTAGAATCAAACTTGTAACTATATTTTGCATTCAGTTTATGGTCGGTGCTGTTATTCTTGAAATTGTTATTGGAATTGCTTAGAATAACACCGGAAGGCAGGTTATTCTGCGAGGTAGTGGATTCTGATCCGACCACCTGCTGCTGGTTGAATTTATAATTGCCATTGAGAGAAGTGTTATCACTGTTCCATTTTTTATCGTAGTGAAAACCAGCCGAGGTAGTGGTTGGTAGCCCTTTACCGGAATAGTTGCCATCGCCCTCTTCGTCAGATCCCATTTTTTCTTTATCGGCAGTTCCCAGCCCGGATCTTCCTATATTGCTGGTGGTGGTATAGGCAGACATCTTTCTTTTGCCCTTGAAAAAGTTAATCATTCCCTGCACATTGTACCGTTCATCTGTACCGGCGCCGGCCTCGGCTTTTCCAAATACGCCATGTTTTTTATCTTCTTTAATTTTCAGGTTGATGGTTTTGTCTTTTACCCCATCTTCTATACCGGTAAATGCTGCGGCATCTGACTTCTTATCATATACCTGTACTTTGTCGATCATGTCTGCCCGGAGGTTGCGTGTTACCAGCGTGGGGTCGTCACTGAAAAACTCTTCTCCGTCTACCAACACCTTTTTTACTTTCTGCCCCTGGGCGGTGATATTACCAAATTGATCTATCTGCAGGCCGGGGAGCTGTCTTAACAGCTCTTCCACCGAGGCATTGGGTTGCACTTTGAAACTACCGGCATTATATTCGGTGGTGTCGCCATTTATCTTGATGGCAGCCACCTTCGATGTTACGATTACTTCGTGCAGCAATTTGCTTTTGGGTATGAGATAGATATTTTTCATCTCTACCAGCTTATTGCCAACATCTTTCATGTTTACCCGGTGGGAATAGCTGGCATACTTCGGATAGGAGAAATATAAAACATAGCTGGCAGTATCAGGAAGTTGCTGAAAGCGGAACTCCCCATCTTTCCCTGCCCTGGTACTGGCGATGATAATGGAATCCCGGGCCTGTAGTAATACTACTACAGCATTCCGCAACGGGGCTTTCAGGCTGCTGTCTGTCACGGTTCCCCGGATCGAGCTGGTTTGTGCGTTGACTTTACAATGGAATAAGATAATCAGCAGGAATATTAATTTCGGGACATTTTTCATCATTGGGTGGCAGGATTTAAATGCAGGCTAAGAAACAAATGGTCTTCGACAACCTTTTTTTTATCGTTATGAAATGCTTTCATGCTTTGTTATTCACATAGGTCGGCAGTATGATTTATCATTTCCGTTTTGTGGCTCATTGTTCACTTGATAAATTGTATTTGCCGGTTTATCGGAAAATACAATCATTTTTTAAATTTTCTCCGTCGCTGGTTTTTGGAATCATTTTTTAACGTTTCAATTTATCGTTCATTTTATGCAAAGCATCAGGGATAAAGTCGCTATAATGCAGGGGAGGCGTTGAAAGCAACACACCCAATCGGGTGTGCTAAGGACGAATACCCTATATGGCTGGCCAAAAAATAATTAAAACCAACTTTCCCAGCTGACTTTTCTGAAAAATGATGGGTCGACATTTTCCTAAGGCTCATAGGTGGCGTTCTCTTACCTCGTTCAAACATTATCTGTTGCTTATCGCAGCCCCGCCCTACCGGATACAAGTTTGGTAGGGCTTTTTTATTTATTGGCCACAGAAACCGGCGATTTTTTTTCGGGTGCAATCAAAGTATAATTAAAAAAAGATTAAACAAAAAGAGGTTATAAATGTTTCCATAGAGAGCGCCTGAACTGTGAGCCGCTAGTTACTATTCTCTTCTTAAGCATACTCAATCTTTTAGCGCCCATCATCCAATCATAAGCATACTGAGCCATTGGTAATTATGCCGGGGTTCTATGGCGTTAATCAAGGGCCTTCACTTTATTATTTATAACAATCAATCAGGGTGTATGAAAGTATTTTCATTTGTAATGATCGCAGTTTCCTTGTCTGTACTGGTTTCATGCGGCAATAAAAATAACAACGTTGGCAAGAGTGGCGACGAAAAGGTAGACTCCCTGGATGCTAAAGATCCACTCCCATCGTGGAACGATGGTACTGTCAAAAAAGCTATCATCGACTATGTAAATAAGGTCACCACTGCCGGGGGCGCTGACTTTATTCCCGTATCTGAAAGAATTGCCACCTTTGATAATGATGGCACCCTATGGGCCGAACAGCCTGTATATTTCCAGTTCTTTTACGCACTGGATAAGGCGAAATCCATGGCCTCCGCTCACCCCGAATGGAAAACCAAAGAGCCTTTTAAATCTGTACTAAACAACGATATGCCCGGCATTATGAAGCAGGGAGAAAAAGGTATTCTTGAAATCGTTGCTGCCACGCATGCCGGTATGAGCACAGATCAATTTGATTCGTCTGTGAGCCAATGGATTGATACCGCTTTGCACCCGGTGAAAAAAATGCATTATAATGAAATGGTGTATCAGCCAATGCTGGAACTATTGAAATACCTGCAAAA
>NZ_DATCVJ010000701.1:0-2213 GCF_036566945.1 Chitinophaga sp.
TTTAAAAGACTAACCGCTTTTAATTAATGGCATTTATTGGTGCTGATAGCTAAAAGCTAACGGCTAATGGCTAACAGCTTTACAAAGATATCCCAAACCACGATACCAGTAGTCACCGAAATATTTAAAGAATGTTTCATACCTAACTGCGGAATTTCAATACAGCCATCCACCTGTTTCATCACCTCGCCGTCTACCCCGCTCACTTCATTACCGAAAACCAGCGCCAGTGGCTGATCTGCCGGCGGCTGAAAAGCATCCAGCCTATGGCTGTTTACCGCCTGTTCAATGGCCAGAATTTTATATCCGGCTGCTTTCAGTTCCTGTACTGCGTTTACCGTAGTATCAAAATACTGCCACTCCACTGTTTCGGTAGCGCCCAAAGCAGTTTTATTGATATCGCGGTGCGGAGGCACCGGCGTATATCCGCAAAGAATGATGCCCTGTACTAAAAAAGCATCTGCGGTACGGAATACGGAGCCTACGTTATGCATGCTGCGTATATTATCGAGTACCAGTACTATAGGCGTTTTATCGGCCGCCTTGAACTCAGCCACCGTTTTACGGCCCAGTTCATCCATGCTTAATTTTCTCATCACCCGCAAAGATAATAGGATGGGATGAGTTTTATATATTTGCGCCATGGCAAAAAGTAAAACGGAAGAAACACCGCTCATGCAACAACATAAAGCCATCAAGGACAAATACCCTGATGCCGTACTGTTGTTCCGTGTTGGCGATTTTTATGAAACGTTTAATGAGGATGCAGTTATAGCCGCCCGGGTACTGGGCATCGTATTAACCAAAAGGGCAAATGGCTCCGCTTCTTATGTAGACCTTGCAGGATTTCCACACCATTCGTTAGATACTTATCTGCATAAACTGGTAAAAGCCGGCTACCGGGTAGCCGTATGCGATCAGCTGGAAGATCCCAAAACAGTGAAAGGCATTGTAAAACGCGGCGTTACCGAAATGGTGACTCCCGGCGTAGCCATCAATGACAAGCTCCTGGAAAACTCCAGCAACAACTTCCTGGCAGCTGTACACTTTGGTACAGACAGCACCGGGGTATCTTTCCTTGATATTTCTACCGGCGAATTTTTTATCGCAGAAGGTAGCATAGAATATGTGGATAAACTCCTGCAAAGCTTCCGCCCCGCAGAAGTATTATTCGCCAAACAGCAGCAGAAACATTTTAAAGCTACTTTTGGCACCCGCTTCTATACCTACACCATGGATGAGTGGATATTTACCACCACCTATGCAGAAGAAATACTGCTCAAACATTTTCAGACGCATTCCCTCAAAGGTTATGGCGTAGAAGGATTGCCCGCCGCTATTATCGCCGCCGGCGCCACGCTCCATTACCTGAAAGATACCGAGCACCCCCATCTCCAGCATATTACCCGGATGCAACGCATCAGTCAGGACGATTTCCTGTGGATGGACCGCTTCACCGTGCGCAACCTGGAACTACTGAACAGCAGCGTGGAAAACGGACATACCCTGCTCAAAGTGCTCGACAACACCGTAACACCTATGGGCGCCCGGCTGCTCAAACGCTGGATGGTATTCCCGCTCCGCGATATCGATGGCATCAACGAACGACTGGATACCGTTGAATACTTCATCAAAGAAACAGACCTTTCCAAATCGCTGGTACATCACCTGAAACAAACCGGCGACCTGGAAAGACTGGTATCTAAAATACCCCTCCGGAAAATAAATCCCCGGGAAGTAATGCAGCTGGCCCGTTCCCTGCAACAGGTACAAGCCGTACAGGCATTACTGGCAGATAGCAGCAGCAACTACCTGAAGCGCCTAAACGAAAAGCTGGATCCCTGCCTTCCTTTGCTGGACCGCATTCTCAATGAAATCATGGAGAACCCGCCGGTACTGGTGAATAAAGGCGGTTGTATCAAAGAAGGCGTTAACGCGGAACTGGATGAATTACGCAATATCGCCAACAAAGGGAAAGACTATCTCCTGCAGATTCAACAAAAAGAATCGGAAGCCACCGGTATTCCTTCGCTGAAAATAGCTTTCAACAACGTTTTCGGCTACTACCTGGAAGTAACCAACACCCATAAAAACAAAGTACCGGATCGTTGGATGCGTAAACAAACGCTCGCCAACGCCGAACGTTATATCACCCCCGAGCTGAAAGAATACGAGGAAAAGATTGTTGGGGCAGAAGACAAAATACAGGTGCT